>JAQUAC010000353.1 GCA_028687415.1 Acidocella sp.
CTTATCGCCGTGGTCTCGTTAGTGGGCTTCAGCCAGTATTCGGGCACGAAGTTCTCCATCCCCGTGCTCGCCGCCCTGCTCGTCTGCCTCATCCCCACCACCATTGGCGGGCTGCTCTCGGCCATTGGCATCGCGGGCATGGATAGGCTGGTGCGCTTCAACGTCGTCGCCACCTCGGGCCGCGCGGTGGAGGCCGCGGGCGACGTGGATGCGCTGCTGCTGGACAAAACCGGCACCATCACCTTCGGCAACCGCATGGCCTCCGCCTTCTACCCCGCCGCCGGGGTGCCGGAGCGTGAGCTGGCCGAAGCCTGCACCATGGCCAGCCTGGGCGATGACACGCCGGAGGGCCGCTCGATCCTCAGCTTCGCACGCGAGAAATACAATCTCGTTCCGCAAGCGGCGGATGGCGCCAGCATCATTCCCTTCAGCGCCAACACCCGCATGTCCGGTGTCGATTTCGGCGGCCACAGCTACCGCAAGGGTGCCGTGGACTCCGTACTGAAAGCCCTGAACACCCAGGGCGACCCCACCTTCGCCGAGGCCGCCGCGCGCATCGGCCGCGCCGGCTCCACGCCGCTGGCTGTCGCCGCCAATGGCAAGCTGCTGGGGCTCATCGAGCTGAAGGACATCGTCAAGCCCGGCATCAAGGACCGCTTCGCCGCCCTGCGCGCCATGGGCATCCGCACCATCATGGTCACGGGCGACAACCGCATCACCGCCGCCGCCATCGCCGCCGAGGCCGGGGTGGACGACTACATCGCCGAGGCCACCCCGCAGAACAAGCTTGATTACATCAGAAAAGTTCAGGCCGAGGGCCGCCTGGTGGCCATGTGCGGCGACGGCACCAACGACGCCCCCGCTTTGGCCCAGGCCGATGTGGGTGTCGCGATGCAAACCGGCACCCAGGCCGCGCGCGAAGCCGGGAACATGGTGGATTTGGACAGCGACCCAACCAAGCTCATCGAGATCGTGGAAATCGGCAAGCAGTTGCTCATCACCCGCGGCGCGCTCACCACCTTCTCCATCGCCAATGATATCTCGAAATACTTCGCCATCCTGCCCGCCATCTTCGTCAGCACCTATCCGCAGCTCAGTGCCCTTAACGTCATGCATCTGCACAGCCCGGAGAGCGCCATCCTGTCGGCGGTCATCTTCAACGCGCTCATCATCGTGGCTCTGGTGCCCCTGGCGTTGCGCGGCGTGCAGTTCCGCGCCATCGGCGCCGCCGCCCTGCTGAAGCGCAACCTGCTCATCTACGGCGTCGGCGGCATCCTCGCCCCCTTCGCCGGCATCAAGATCATCGACATGCTCCTCGGCGTGTTCCACATCTTTTCGTAACGGGAGCCTGCAATGTTTCTCCTCCGCGAACTCCGCCCGGCGCTCTCGCTGGTCGTGCTCTTCACCCTCCTCACCGGCTTCATCCTGCCGGAACTCTTCACCGGGGCCATGCAGCTGGCTCTGCCGTTCCAGGCCAATGGCAGCCTGCTCACCCGTAACGGCCAGATCATCGGCTCCGCGCTCATCGGCCAGAATTTTACCGGCGCACAATATTTCCAGCCACGTCCTTCGGTTCTGGATACACCGTATGACGCCGGCACATCCGGTGCCTCCAACCTCGCCCCCAGCTCGGCGGCATTGCTGAAAACCGTGCAAGGCCGCGTCGCCGCCTACCAGCAAGCCTTTGGCCCCGGCCCGGTGCCCGCTGACGCCGTCACCGCTTCCGGCTCAGGGCTGGACCCGGATATCTCTCTGGCCAACGCCCTGCGCCAAGCTCCCGCCGTGGCCGCCGCGCGGCATCTGCCCGCCGCCGCAGTCACCGATTTGGTCAACCGGATGACCCATCACTCTATCCTTGGCATCATCGGCACCAACCATGTGAACGTGCTGCAACTGAATCTTGCGCTGGAACAGCCGCCGGCAACATAACATCTCATGGAGACACCGGACGCCAACCGCCCCGACCCGGACGCGCTGCTCGCCAATATGCAGCGCGCCCAGCGCGGGCGGTTGAAAATTTTTCTCGGCGCCGCCCCCGGCGTTGGCAAAACCTGGGAGATGCTGGTCGCCGCCCACGCCAAGCGGCAGAAGGGCGTGGATGTCGTCGCCGGGCTGATCGAGACCCATGGCCGTGCCGGCACGCTGGCCGAGATCGGCGAGCTGGAGGTGCTGCCCCGCCTCGCCGTGCCCTATCGCGGTCAGACGCTGGAGGAGTTCGACCTAGACGCCGCGCTAAAACGCCACCCGCAATTGCTGCTGGTCGACGAACTGGCCCACACCAACGCCCCCGGCCTGCGCCACGCCAAACGCTGGCAGGATGTGGAGGAGTTGCTGGATGCGGGCGTCAACGTCTGGAGCACGGTGAACGTACAACACCTGGAGAGCCTGAACGACCAGGTAGCCCGTATCACCGGCGTGCGCGTTGCCGAGACGATCCCGGACACAGTGCTGGACATGGCCGACGAGATCGAACTCATCGACCTGCCCCCGGCCGAGCTGCGCGCCCGCTTGCAGGAAGGGCATATCTACCGCGCCGATGTCGCCACCCGCGCCCTGCAGGAATTCTTCCGCGAGGGCAATCTCGGCGCGCTGCGCGAGATGGCCCTGCGCCGCGCAGCGCAGCGCATCGACAAGGACGTGACCAGCTACATGCGCCTGCGCGCCATCCCCGGCCCCTGGCCGATGGCCGAGCGCGTACTCGCCCTCATCGGCCCAGACGCCTCGGCCAGCAACGTGGTG
>JAQUAC010000354.1 GCA_028687415.1 Acidocella sp.
CCGCCGTCATGAATTTGTCCCTGAGATACTCAGAGGAAAAGACCACATGGCTGGCCGCGGCCCCGCCCAGCCGGGCCTGAATTTCGAGGTTATATTCCTTCAGCAATTGCGGCATCTCATGCACCAGCAGCGTGGCGCTGATCCCGCGCTGCTCCAGCCACGGCACGACGCGAGAGGACGCAGCGGAATTGACGATGGCGGTGCGGATGCCCATCGCCCTGTATTTGTCGAGTAGATTGCCTATGATCGTCTTGTCATAGGCGACGCTGACCTCGGCGGTGTCGTAATACTGCCCCAGCAGCGGGCCGACGCCGAGCAGCAGCAGGTGCACCTTCACCCCCCATTGCCGGCGCAGCTTGCGGGCGATGTGCAGCAGCAGCAATTGCGCGCCATGCGGCTGCGCGTCATGCCCCACCAGCAGAATCCCGGCGGCGAATTCCGCTGTGTCCCGCTCGCAAATGGCCCGCGCCGTGGCGTTGAGGAAGGCGGCGCCGGAATAGATGTCCGGCTCCAGAAACGCCCCCTCCGCCCATTCGTTCCAGGCATTCACGCAGATCAGCCGCTCGCCGTGGAAATCGTGCTTCGCGGTGTAGTCCACAAGCTTCTCCAGCCAGTCCTGATACTTTGCCGGGGTGGCGTTATGCAACGCAAGCCCTTTGCCCTCGCGGCGGGGGTCGTTGTCCCAGCCCGGCACAATGGTTTTGATTAGTGGGTAATCCGGCACTTCCATACGCAGTGAGGTCGCGGCGATGTCCGCGTAGTCATGCACTGTGGCGGAGAAATCCGGGTCCAGCAGGTCCAGAGTGCCGTTGAGGCGCGGGGTTTCCTGACTCAGCTTGTGCGGCGGGAATTCTACCGCGCCGTCCAGCCCGTAAGGCTCGGGGTCGTAATCACCCAGGCTCTGCGCCATCACGATCAGCGGTTCCTCGCCGTACAGCTCGGAGAACATGCGCCGCCATTTGGCGATTCGCGAAGTTGCACCCGGGATAAGCGTGACGCGGTAGATCATGAATAGCGGGCGGCCATTGATGCGGATATAGCGTTCATCCGCGAACAGCCGGGCGAAGCAGGCGATCAGCGCCGGGTCGTCGGCCTCCAGATATTCCTGCGCGATCAGCACCTCGCGTTCCAGCCCGTCCCAACGGCGGGTCCAGTTCTCGTTCGCCCACATGGCGCAGAAGGAGAAATCCAGCGACTTGTCGGCCAGGAACTGCTCCAGCGGCTTTTCCAGCAGCCGGTGGCGGTTGAACCAGTAGGTGTAGAACACGAAGCCTTCCAGCCCGGCGCCCTTGGCCATCTCTATTTGGCGCTTCAGCGTGCTCGGGTCGTCCAGCGAGTAATGCCCCAAATCGCGCGGCACGCGCGGCTGCACATGGCCGACGAAGCGCGGCAGCGCCCGGCCCAAATTTGTCCAGTCGGTAAAGCCCTTGCCCCACCAGGAATCGTTCTCTGGTACGTGGTGGAATTGCGGCAGGTAATAGGCCAGCAGTTTCGCCTTGCGCTGGGCATGGGCGGGGGCGGGGCAGACTTCCTCGAAATGCGGGGCAGGGCGGGTGGCGCGGCGCACGGCGGCGGGCACCAGCCCCTCCTGTTCCGGGCGTTGGGGCAGGAACAACCCGCTTTCCTTGTTGGCCAGGTAATGCAGCAGCGGGTTCTGTCCGCCCAGCAGCGCGCCATAGCGGTTGGTGTAGAAATTTACGTCGAATTCCGCCGCCGGGTTGCGTCCCTCCGCCACGCCGAAGGTGCAGAAATGCTCGAACGGGTCGGCATGGCCCTGGGCCACGTCTGGGTTGTTCTCCAGGTAATAGGCGGCGTCGAACACCGGCACCGGGCTTACCTGGCCGGTCAGCCGCCGCTCCAGGAAGTGCCGCAGGCAAGGCTCTTTGGGGCCGAGGTGATAGGTTTCGCGATACCAGCGCGTGTGGAACCAGGGGGAGGGATCGCCCCCCTCCGCCTCGCCGAAGGCGATGTAGTGCAGCAGCGGGTTGATTCCCGCCGTGGCGATCTCGGGGTAGCGCGCCAGATACCAGGCAGGGTCGAAATACGGGTTGGGCTTGGCTCCCTCGCGCCAGCCGGTGGTGCAGAAATGCTCCACCCCGTCCTGCCCCTGTGTCTCGGCCTCCCGGTGTTGCAGGAGATACCAGGGCGATAGAAACAACCCGCTCTGGCGGATGACGTGAATTTCGGTACTCAGTTGCGACACCACGGACCCTCCGCCGCCATCATGCCCGTGGCGAGCCCGTTTTGTCGACTGTTCCTATTCCAGAGGCGCCACGTGCGAGGCGGGGGCGATCACGGGCGGCTTGCGCATCAGCAGCAGGCAGGCCATCGCCGGCAGGGTGGAAAGCAGCATGAGCTTGTAGTCGTCGATATAGGCGATGATCTGCGCCTGGGTATTGATCGTCGAGTCCAGCAGCGCTGCTCCGGCCGGAGTGTTTGGGTTCAGCATCCGGCTGACTGCCCCTCCCGTTTGCAATGGCCGCGCGAAGGGGGTGACGAACTGTGTCAGAACAGCGTGCTCATAATGCGTCATGCGGTCCAGCATGGCGGAGGTGACGGCAATGCCGATGGCGCTGCCGACATTGCGCATGAGGCTAAGCAACGCCGTACCCTGGGTCCGCAGCGCGCCGGGCACGGTGTAGAAGGCGATGATCTGCAGTGGCACGAACACGGAACCCAGCCCCGCCCCCTGGATAATAAGGGTTATGATCATACTGGCCCGCGCTTCATCCGGGGTCC
>JAQUAC010000055.1 GCA_028687415.1 Acidocella sp.
ACCGGTCACCAGCCGCATGAGGTGCTGCACCAATTCGCGGGGTCGGGCTTTGGTCCGTTCAAGGAAAAGCTGGCGGAGGCGCTGATCGCGCATATCGAGCCTATCGGCAACAAGACCCGTGAATACTTGGCTGACCCGACGGCGCTGGATCATCTGCTGCAAGCCGGGGCACATCGCGCGGCGGCGATTGCCGAGCCGATTGTGGCCGAGGCCGAACGCTTGGTGGGGTTTTTGCCGCGCTGAGGGCAGGCCAGGGGGCGCTGCCCAAAGCCGTGACACGGCTAAGAGGCAGGCCCTTTTTGCAAACCTTGAGAAAACTGATGAGGTCCAGGGGCTCGGCCCCTGGCTGGGGGTTCGGGGGGACAGCGCCCCCCCGGTCTTTCCCTCAAGCCGTGCGGTTATCCACCAGTTCGGCGACCACGCCGGGGTCGGCGAGGGTGGAGGTGTCGCCGAGGCTGTCGGTTTCGTTGGCGGCGATTTTGCGCAGGATTCGCCGCATGATTTTGCCGGAGCGGGTTTTCGGCAGGCCGGGGGCCCATTGGATGACATCTGGTGCGGCGATGGGCCCGATTTCCCGGCGGACCCAGGCGACGAGCTCCTTGCGCAACGCCTCGGTGGGTTCGATATCCGCGACCAGGGTGACATAGGCGTAGATGCCCTGGCCCTTGATGTCGTGCGGGAAGCCGACGACGGCGGCTTCGGCCACGGCCTCATGCGCGACGAGGGCGGATTCGACTTCGGCGGTGCCCATGCGGTGGCCGGAGACGTTGATCACGTCGTCCACGCGGCCGGTGATCCAGTAATAGCCGTCAGTGTCGCGGCGGGCGCCGTCACCCGTGAAGTACAGGCCTTTGAAGGTGGAGAAATAGGTCTGGATGAAGCGCGGGTGGTCGCCGAACACGGTGCGCATCTGGCCGGGCCAGGAGTCGGCGATGCAGAGATTGCCCTCGGTGGCGCCTTCCAGGATGTTGCCCTCGCCGTCCACCAGCACGGGCAGCACGCCCGGTAGCGGCAGGGTGGCGGAGCCGGGCTTCAGCGCCGTGGCGCCGGGCAGGGGGGAGATGAGGATGCCGCCGGTTTCTGTCTGCCACCATGTATCCACGATCGGGCAGCGATGCTCACCGACCACACGGTCGTACCAGTGCCAGGCCTCGGGGTTGATGGGCTCGCCGACCGAACCGAGAATTCGCAGGGATTTGCGCGAGGTTTTGCGAACCGGGGCTTCGCCGTCGCGCATCAGCGAGCGGATGGCGGTGGGGGCGGTGTAGAAGATATTCACTTGGTGCTTGTCCACCACTTCCCAGAAGCGCGAGGTGGTGGGGTAGTTGGGCACGCCCTCGAACATCAGCGTGGTGGCGCCGTTGGCCAGCGGGCCGTACACAATATAAGTGTGGCCGGTAACCCAGCCGACATCGGCCGTGCACCAGTAGATCTCGCCGGGGTGGTAGTCGAACACGTATTGGTGAGTGAAGCTGGCCCAGACCATGTAGCCGCCGGTGGTGTGCAGCACGCCTTTCGGCTTGCCGGTGGAGCCGGAGGTGTAGAGGATGAAGAGCGGGTCCTCGGCGTTCATCTCCACGGCGGTGTGTTCGGGCGAGGCGGCGGCGCAGACTTCCTCGTACCAAACATCGCGGCCCGGCTGCATGCTGATCTCGCCGCCGGTGAGCTTGGCGACGATCACGGTCTTCACGCTCGGGCAGGTTTTCAGGGCTTCGTCGGCATTGGTTTTCAACGCCACCTTGCGGCCGCCGCGGCGGCCTTCATCGGCGGTGATGAGGGCGACGGAGTTGCAATCCTCCATGCGGTTGGCGAGGGAGTCCGGCGAGAAGCCGCCGAACACCACGGAGTGGATGGCGCCGATGCGGGCGCAGGCGAGCAGAGCGACGGCGGCTTCCACCACCATCGGCAGGTAGATGGTGACGACATCGCCCTTCTTCACACCCTGGGCGGTGAGCACGTTGGCCAGGCGGCAGACTTTCTCGTGCAGTTCCCGGTATGTGACCTTGGCGGACATGTTCGGGTCGTCGCCTTCCCAGATAATCGCCACCTGATCCCCGCGCTCGGCCAGATGCCGGTCCAGGCAGTTGGCGGCGGCGTTCAGGGTGCCGTCCTCGAACCATTTGATGGAGACATCACCGGTGAAGGAGGTATTCTTGATCTTGGTGGGGGATTTGATCCAGGTGATGCGCTTGCATTCCTTGGCCCAGAAGGCATCTGGCGCGGCTGCCGCTTGCGCCGCCATCTGCTCGTATTGGGCGTGGTTGATGAGTGCTCCGGCTGCGATTTCCGGTTTCACCGGTACGATTTCAGCGTCCGACATGCGATCCCTCCATTATGTTTTTTTAGTCTGAGGCTAGTATGTCAAAAATGTCCCTGGCGTAAAAGTGTGGTTCAATCTGGGACAATTCAGATTGTCTCTGGTTTTCCCAGTCTTCGCCAGGGGTGGGAAACTCCGGGCCAATTACACTTTAATGAAGTAGATGTGGTTGTTGAAGGCCATACCAAAGGGTATGTGAACAAATCGTTGACAGTGCCGTATGTTTCTGCGCCAAATTTGAACGCAATCGATGTTGACTTGGTCACGCCCTCCTGGCGACTGGAGGCGGTAAGGCCGGACTGACACGCGGTTGTGCTCCGGGTCTGCTGGCCGAGGGGCAATTCTATGAGGAGCGACGAGGAAGTTATGGCTACCGGCACTGTCAAATGGTTCAACACGACCAAGGGTTATGGGTTTATCGTACCGCAGGATGGCGGCAAGGATGTGTTCGTGCACATCACCGCGGTGCAGTCCGCCGGGCTGCGCGGTTTGAATGAGGGGCAGCAGGTCACGTTTGACATTGCTATGGAACGGGGCAAGGCAGCGGCGATCAACCTCAAGCCGGTTTAACCGACGGAAGAGGTTTGAAGACTAAAAACGGGGCGGGTTTCGCTCCGTTTTTTTGTGCCTGGTCTCGGGCGGGTAGCGAGGGGGAATGACCCTTGTGACATTGGCATGATTTCAGGTTGGTTGTTGGTTCGCTTCAGAGTTTTTGGGTTTGTTCTTTTGGTTGATACATTTTAATTGCGCAATGACCATGCGCTGGCGGCCGTTGCCGCCCGGTGGAAAGTTGTAGCTGTGTCTGGCGACGAATTCAAAAGTGCTGATTGTCGCGCGGCCAAGCCGCCGCTTCGCTACTGGTCGTAAGGCGGGGCGCGGTCGTAGCGCGGCAGGCTGGCTGGCGGGCTGAACCAGGAGACTTGCTCGCACACCCAGCCATGCACTGTGGGCTGCACGGCCTCTGGCTGGTCCAGCGAGCCGAGGGTAATTCCGACGGAGTGGCCTTCATGGTCGGTCATGTAGAGCGGGGTGCCGCAATCGCCGCAGAACCAGCGCGTGGCCTGGGGGGAGGAGGCGAAGCCCTTGGGTGTGCCGCTTGTGACGCGGAAGCGGGAGGGCGGCACCTGCACCCAGGGCAGGGCGGCGGCACCGCTTGCCCGGCGGCATTGGGCGCAATGGCAGATATCGGCCACGTCGCCGGGCTGGTGGTCGAACTCATACGCAACCGCGCCGCAGAGGCACGCGCCGGTGAGGTGCATGGGGTAGGCTCCTGCAAGGGCCGGGCATGATGCCCGGTCCTCGCAGATTAGACGAAAAGCCGCGTGCGTTACAGCCGCGCCGCCTGTGCCGCCGCGACCATGTTCGCGATCGCGGCCTGGACCTCCGGCCATTTGCGGGTTTTCAGCCCGCAATCCGGGTTTACCCAGAGTTGGTCAGCGGGCAGGCGGTTGGCGGCTTCCTGGAGCAGAGTGGTCATTTCCTCCACGGCCGGCACGCGGGGGGAGTGGATGTCGTAGACCCCTGGCCCAATTTCCGCCGGGTAGTGATAGCCGGCGAAGGCGTCGAGCAATTCCATCTTTGAGCGTGCGGTCTCTATGGAGATGACATCAGCGTCCATCGCGCCGATGGCGGCGATGATGTCGTTGAACTCCGAGTAGCACATATGGGTGTGGATCTGGGTAGCATCCGCCACGCCGGAGGCGGCGATGCGGAAGCACTCGATGGCCCAGTTCAGATAGATTTCCCACTCGCTCCGGCGCAGCGGCAGGCCCTCGCGCAAGGCGGCTTCGTCGATCTGGATGATCGCCGCGCCGGCGGCCTCCAGATCCACAACCTCGTCGCGGATGGCGAAGGCGATCTGGCGGCAGGTGGTGGCGCGGGGCTGGTCGTCGCGCACGAAGGACCAGTTGAGGATCGTGACCGGGCCGGTGAGCATGCCTTTCATCGGGCGGGTGGTGAGGGATTGGGCGTAGCGCCACCATTCCACCGTCATCGGCTTGGGACGGGTGACGTCGCCGTAGATGATCGGCGGGCGCACGTAGCGCGAGCCGTAGGACTGCACCCAGGCGTGCTTGGTGAAGGCGAAGCCTGAGAGCTGTTCGCCAAAATACTGCACCATGTCGTTACGCTCGAACTCGCCATGCACCAGCACGTCCAGCCCGGCCTGCTCCTGCCAGCGTACCGCGCTGGCGGTTTCCGCGCGCAGGAAGGAGCCATAGGCGGCATCGTTGATGAGGCCCTTGGCGTGGTCGGCGCGGGCTTTGCGTACTTCCGGGGTTTGCGGAAAGGAGCCGATGGTGGTGGTGGGGTAGGCAGGCAAGCGCAGCTTTTGCTGCTGGATTTGCCGCCGGACCGGGAAGGGCGAGGCGCGGCGGGCCAGATTGGGGTCTGTTTGTGCCGCGCGGGCTTGCACTTGCGCGTTGTTGATTTTGGGCGAAATGCGGCGCGAGGCCACGGCGGCGGTGGCGGCGTCCAAAATGCTTCGCACGCTGTCGCGGCCTTCATTCAGGGCCTTGGCCAGCACGGCGAGTTCGGTGATTTTCTGCACCGCGAAGGCCAGCCAGTTTTTTATCTCGGGGTCGAGATCGGTTTCGCGCTCCAGGTCGATGGGCGTGTGCAGCAGTGAGCAGGACGGCGCCAGGATGATCTGCCTCCTGGAGGCGATCGGCTCGATGCGGTCCAGAATGGCGTTGAGGTCGGCCTTCCAGATATTGCGGCCATCGATGATGCCCAGGGAGAGCACGAGGTCCGGCCGGGCCGCGGCGAGCACGGGGGCGAGCTGCTCCGGGGCGCGGATGAGGTCGATATGCAGCCCATGCACCGGCAGGGCCAGGGCGGTGGCGAGGTTGTCGTCCAGCACGCCGAAATAGGTGGTGAGCATCAGCCGCAGTAGCGGGGCCGCCGCCGCGAGCGTGGCGTAGGCGGTGGCGAAGGCGCCGCGGGCGGCGTCGCTCAAGTCCAGCACCAGGCAGGGTTCGTCGATCTGCACCCAGGCGGCGCCAGCGCGAGAGAGGGCGGCCAGCATTTCGGCATAGACCGGCAGCAGGCGGGGCAGCAAAGAAAGCGGGTCGAAGCCGCCGCCTTTGGCCTTGCCGAGGAGCAGGTAGCTCACTGGCCCCAGCAGGACGGGGCGGGTCTCGATGCCCAGGGCCTTGGCTTCGAGATATTCGTCCACCGCTTTGGTGGAAGTCAGCTTGAAGGTTTGATAGGCGGTGAATTCCGGCACCAGATAATGGTAGTTGGTGTCGAACCATTTGGTCATTTCCAGGGCCGGGATGCCGTCGCCCGCATGGGCGTGGCCATGGGTGCAGCCCGCATGCGCGGCATCGTCCTGCGTGCCGCGCGCCATGGCGAAGTAGGTGTCCAGGCCGAGGGGGGCGCCGCTCCAGCCGTAAACCGCCGGGATGGCGCCGACCATGGCGGTGGTGTCCAGCACATGGTCGTAGAGCGAGAAATCGTTGGAGGGGACGATGTCGGCACCGAGCGCGTATTGGCGCTCCCAGGCATCGGCGCGCAAGGCGGCGGCGGCGGCGCGCAGGGCGAGGGCGCTGGACTTGCCCGCCCAATAGCTCTCAAGCGCGGTTTTAAGTTCGCGCCGGGGGCCGATGCGGGGGAAGCCGAGTGTTGCGACGGTGACGGTCATGAAAGCCTCTGCATTATGGCGGGGCTTGGGCGGCAGGCGCGCGCGGACGGCCACGCGGCATCGCTCCCGCGCTTGCGAACATGCGGCCAGGCCGGACTCCCCGCCGGTGGACGTGATGTGCCGGGGCAGGTCTCCTGGCTCACGGGTCTATGCGTCTGCCTCGTCTTCCCAGGGGGACCCCAGTGACACGATCGGACAGACACTCGCCGCTTACAGTTGCGGGGACAGCGCCGGTATCGCACCGGCTTCCCTCTTAGCTCCGGGCCGGAAAGGGCACGGAGAACCTCGACAGGCGGCAAGAGGCACCGGGAGGAGAGGATTGTCAAGCGATTCTTGCTTAGACATAAATATATCTTTATATCCTTATTCAATGACTCAGATGGCACTCAATATTTTTGCCGCGCTGGCGGACCCGACGCGGCTGCGCATCCTCGCCTTGCTGCGGGAGATGGAATTATCGGTAGGGGAGCTGGCGCAGGTGCTGGGGCAGAGCCAGCCGCGCGTCTCCCGGCATATCAAGATTCTGGTGGATGCCGGGATCGCGCAGCGCCGCCGGGAGGGGAGCTGGATGTTTCTGGGGCTTGGCGAGGCCGGGCTGGTGACGCCGCTGCTTGCCGCGATTGATGCGTGGGACGCGCAAGGGGGCGAGGACCATTGGGCGATCGCGGACGCGGCGCGGCTGGTGGCGGTGCGGGCGGACAGGGCGCGCGCGGCGGAGGAATATTTCAACGCGCATGCGGCGGAGTGGGACGCCATACGCTCGCTGCACGTGGCTGAGGTTGAGGTGGAGGCGGCGATCCGCGCCGTACTCGGGGCGGACGGGATTGGCAGGCTGGTTGATATCGGCACCGGCACGGGGCGGATGATTGAGCTGTTCGGGGCGGGGGCGGAGTCCGTTATCGGGGTGGACCGCAGCCCGGAGATGCTGCGGCTGGCGCGGGCCAAGCTGGCGCTGGCCGGGTTGCAGCACGCGGATTTGCGCCAGGGCGATATGTACGCGCTGCCGCTGGCCAGCGGTTCGGCGGATACCGTGATTATTCATCAGGTGCTGCACTACGCGCAGCAGCCGGATGCGGCGATTGCCGAGGCGGCGCGGTTGCTGGCGCCCGGCGGGAGGTTGCTGGTCGTCGATTTCGGGCCGCATGAGATGGAAGATTTGCGAAGCCGCCACGCCCATGCCCGGCTGGGATTTGCCGATGAACAGATTGAAGGCTGGTTTGCGGCGGCGGGGCTGCGGAGTGAACCGCCGAGGCAGCTCGCGGGGGGTGAGCTGACAGTGAAACTATGGCTGGGGCGCAAGCCCGAGAAGGGGACGGAACTGTGAACGATTTTTTCGTGGATATTGCTGACGATGTTGGGGTTTCGTTCGAATTCTTCCCGCCCAAGACTGAGAAAATGGAGCATGGTCTGTGGGAGACGGTGCAGGCGCTGGCGCCGCTTGGTCCGCGTTTTGTCTCCGTGACCTATGGCGCGGACGGTTCCACCCGCGACCGCACCCATGCCACGGTCGCGCGCATCGCGCGGGAGACGGCGATACCGGCGGCGGCGCATCTCACCTGCGTGGGGGCGGACAAAGACGAGATTTGCGACATCGCGCGTGGGTATTGGGCGGCGGGGGTGCGGCATATCGTGGCGCTGCGCGGGGACCCGCCAGCGGGGGCGGGGCGGTTCACGCCGCATCCGGGCGGGTTTGAGAACGCGGCGGCGCTGGTGCGGGGGCTTAAGGGCGTGGCGCCGTTTGAGATTTCGGTGGCGGCTTATCCGGAATGCCATCCGGAATCGGTGAGCCCGGTAGCGGACCTCGATAATCTCAAGGCTAAGATCGATGCCGGGGCGGACCGTGCGATTTCACAATTCTTCTTTGAGCCAGAGACGTTCCTGCGCTTCCGTGACCGCGCGGCGGCGGCGGGGATTGGAGTTGAGATCGTGCCGGGCATTCTGCCGGTCTCTAATGTCGCGCAGGTGAAGAAATTCGCCGCCATGTGCGGGGCGGAAATTCCGCCCTGGATGGACCGGGTGACGGAAGGGCTGGACGACAACCCGGAGACACGCCAGCTCGTGGCCGCCACCATGGCCGCCGGGCTATGCCGGAAGCTCCATGGTGACGGGGTGCGCAACTTCCATTTTTATACGCTCAACCGCGCCGCGTTGAGTGCCGCCATTTGCCACATGCTGGGAAAACGGCCGGTGGCGTTACGAGGCGCGTAGTGCCCGGAACGAGATAAGGCTGTGGCGGTCTTCATCCCACAATGCGAGGCGGGCGCATTTCAGGCTGCTCCACAGTGTCAGGCGTGGGGCGGCTTGCAGGGCGGGGTTCGCCTCGTGGCACTCACGCAGCCGGTAGTTCGGGATTTTGCTGGAGAGATGATGGATGTGGTGAAAGCCGATATTGGCGGTCATCCAGTGCATGAAACGCGGCAGGTCGTAGAACGAGGAACCATGCAGCGCCGCCGTGTAGAAATCCCAGCGGGCGCGGTGTTCCCAGTACACGTTCGGGAACTGGTGCTGGACATAGAACAGCCAGACGCCAAGAGCCGCCGCCAGCATGGTGACCGGCAGCCAGCCGAGCAGTAGCGTGACCGGCCCCAGAGTAAGGGCAAGCGTGACCAGCACAGCGGCTAGCGCCGCGTTGGTGCCGAGCACGCTCAGCCAGTCCCGCCAGCGGCGGCGGGGATTGCCGGGCGGGATGCGGTTGGTGATGAAGAACAGCCAGACCGGGCCGAAGCCGAACAGCACCAGCGGGTGCCGGTACAGCCGGTAGCCGAGCCGCCGCCATTTCGGCAGGGCCAGATATTCCTGCCGTGTCAGCGTGGTGACATCACCGATGCCGCGGCGGTCCAGATTGCCGACATTGGCGTGATGGGTCGCGTGGTCGCCGCGCCAGGAGAGATAGGGCGTGAGGGTCAGCACGCCCAGCACGGCGCCGAGCAGGTTATTCGCCCGCTGCGAGGCGAAAAAGGAGCCATGCCCGCAATCATGCTGGAACATGAACAGCCGGACGAGCAGGAAGCCGCCGACCGGGAACAGCGCCATGCCGGCCAGGATGCCGTAATGCAAGGCGATGAGCATAGCTGCCATGACCGCCAGAAAGGCGAGGCCGGTGGTGGAGATCTGGAGTGAGGCCCGCCAAGTGCTGGGCTTCAGATAAGGCGCAACCATCGCGCGCCAAGCGGCGCCCTTGGGCTCGAACTGGAGCAGGGTCCCGTTGGGACGGTGGGGCGGGGTGTTGAGCGGATACGGTTTTGAGAGCAGTTCAGACATTCCCGCCAGTCTTACACCATTCAGGGGCGCGCGGCCATCGCGATATGTGGGAGCATCCGCCAGGCGGTCCAGCACACCAAAGCGAGGATGATGACCGGCTCCATGGCGGAGCCGGTGCGGCACAGGGGCAGGCTCCAGGTTTTTCGCAATGGCCATGCCAGAGGCAGGCCGCGCGGCGTGAGCATGTCCGCCGCCAGATGCGACGCATAGCCGACCGCCAGAGCGCAGACCACGCCGTGGCGGTACCCCGCATGCATGAGCAGCGCCACCAGCGCGGCCACGGCGAGGGCCGAATGGGTCACGCCGCGATGGCCGAGGGTGGCGGCGACCATGGTCGAGACCGGGCGTGCGCGCCGGCCGATCCAGGATTGCGGGTGGTCGATATCCGGCAGCAGCGACCCGGCTACGGCCAAGCCGAGATAGGCCGGGCTGGTGGGGGGAAGATGTAGGAAGGGGGCGGCGGCGACCCACGCCGTGAGGCCGACGACGACATGGGATTTAGCCATCATGCCGCCGGGCTACACGCGTCGCGCTGGCAGGGCAAGGTAAGGCGGGCAAAACAAAGCGTTAATTTAATTGTGCTGCGCGAGGTTGTTAGAGATGTAGCTACGGACCCGGTGGGCTTGGCGCGGACAAGCTGAAAATCATTTTGTTGTTAGTCTTCTGCATTGCGGGCGCTCTGCTCTGCCGCTGCATTTCACGCTGCATGAAGCCACGGGCGCATCCATCGTCTTGAAGGTGTATGATAATCCGCTGAGCGTGCTGAGCAAAGATTCGCGCTGTTCGGCCAGGGGGCCGGCCTGCTGGGTATTCCCGGCGACTCGGCCCCGCCGCCGCGGGGCTTCAACCCGTATGCCTTAATCGTCGTCGCGCTCGTCATCGTCATCATGGTCGCGATGGTGACGGTGCCAGCCTCTCTGCGCCTCGTAATAGCCCTGAGGCGCGTAGGCTGGTTGCGGGGCGTAATAATAGGCCGGTGGTGGCTGGTAATAGGCCGGGGCGCTGAAGCCAAAGAAGAAGCTGGGGCCGTGCCAGTCATCGTCATCCGCCTTGGCGGCGTGGCTGCTCCCTAGCATGAAGGCCGCCAGCAGGGTTGTACCGAGCAGAGACTTGAAAACCATGTTCATCCTCCTTGTCCTGCGCGGGTGGGTGGTAATTCTGCCGCCCCGAGAACGACGCTTTTAAAGCGGAGGAATAAGACGAAATTGCGCGCTCCAGGCAGCAGAACCATGGCGCGTGTGTTGATGTGACAGTTTTATGAAGCACACGAACTGTTAAGGTTTGCGGCTTTAGAGACGCCCTGATTTTGGGAGTCGTGAGCGAAGATGCACTGGTTTGATAATCTTTCAATCCGCCGCAAGCTGCTTCTGGTATTCTTGCTAATTCTTGCGGTGTCGTCTGGGCTTGGTCTTTTCTCCGCCTGGCATGTCGTCCGGCTTGGGGCGGATACCGGTGCGATCGAAAAAAATGTCGGTGAGTTGCAGACGCTCTCGATCATCGCCAAGGATGGTGAGCAAATGGCCAATCTTTCGGCGCTGGTCGCGGCCTCACTGACGCCGGAGCAGACACGATCCCTTACCCGCCAGGAAAACGCCGTGCGCGCGGATGAGGCACAGCAATGGGCGGTGTACGCCCAGAGCTTGA
>JAQUAC010000355.1 GCA_028687415.1 Acidocella sp.
GTGTTCGTTATCCAGTCCACCTCCTACCCGACCAACGACAACCTCATGGAATTGCTGATCACGCTGGACGCGCTGCGCCGTGGCTCTGCCCGCCGCATCACCCCCGTGATCCCGTATTTCGGCTATGCCCGCCAGGACCGGAAATCTGGCCCACGCACGCCGATCTCCGCCAAGCTGGTGGCCAACCTCATCACCGAGGCCGGCGCCAACCGCGTGCTGACCATGGATCTGCATGCCGGGCAGATCCAGGGCTTCTTCGACATTCCTGTGGATAACCTGCCGGCAGCGCCGCTGTTCTCGCAGGATATCGAAGAGCGTTTCGCTGGCCGCAACCCGATGATCGTGTCCCCGGACGTGGGCGGCGTGCTGCGCGCCCGCATCATCGCCCGCCGCCTGAACACTGATCTCGCCATTATCGACAAGCGCCGCGAGCGCGCCGGGGTCTCCGAGGTGATGAACATCATCGGTGAGGTCGAGGGCCGCGATTGCATCATCATCGATGACATCTGCGATTCCGGCGGCACGCTGTGCAACGCCGCCGAGGCGCTGCTGGCCAATGGCGCCAATTCCGTGAGCGTTTACGTGTCGCATGGCGTGCTCTCCGGCGGCGCCGTGGCGCGCATCGCCGCTTCGCCGATCGAGATGATGACCATCACCGACTCGATCGCCGCGACCGAGGCCGTGAGGCTGGCGCATAATATTCGCCAGCTCTCCATCGCCCCCTTGCTGGCCGAGGCGATGCGCCGCATCTCTACGGAAAGCTCCGTCAGCTCGCTGTTCGACTAAAGGCAATAAGGAAAGGGCGCAGATGAAACTCTATTATTCCCCTAATAGCTGCGCCCTTGGCATTCATCTGCTGCTGGAGGAGATCGGCCGCCCCTATGAGCTGGAGCTGGTCAATCTGCGGCAGGGGGAGCAGCACAAGCAGCCTTACGCGTCCCTGAACCCGAAGCGCAAAGTGCCCGCTTTGCTGCGGGATGACGGCTCTCTGCTGACAGAATGGCAGGCGATTGCCGTGTATCTGGCCCGCACGAACCCGGATGCGGCGCTGCTGCCCGCGGGGCTTGAGGGCGAGGTGAGGGCGCTGGAGCTGCTGGATTATCTGATCGCCACCGTGCATATGCGCGGTTTTACCCGCCTCTTCCGCCCCGGCGCCTTTACCCCCACCACGGCGGATGAGCCGGCGGTGCAGCAGACCGGGCGAGACATTATCACGGACGGCTTCAAGCTGGTCGACGCGCAGATTGCGGGTAAGGATTACGCGCTGGGGGCGTATTCCATCGCTGATGCGGCGCTGTTCTTCCTGGAATACTGGGCGGTGAGTCGCGCCGGCATGACGCTTCCACCCGCTTTGGCCGCGCATTATGCGCACATGCTCGCCCGCCCTGCGGTGCAACGCGCCCTGGCCGCAGAAGGTCTCGCGTAAACTTGGCCCTGCCGGAAATCCCGTTCTGGTTCTTACGCCACGGCGAGACGGATTATAACGCCGCCGGGTTGTCCCAGGGGGCGTTGGATATTCCGCTGAACGCCACAGGCCGTGCCCAGGCGCAGACCGCCGGGCCGTTACTGGCCGGGCAGGGAATTGTGCGCATCGTCGCCTCACCCATGCAGCGCACGCGCGAGACAGCAGGGATTATCAACGAGTTCCTCGGCCTGGATGTGCACTATGAGCGCGACCTGCGCGAGGTTGTTTTCGGCGGCATGGAGGGCAAACCCCTGATGCCGTGGTTTCCGGAATGGTTGGAAGGCCGCTACACCCCGGAAGGGGCGGAGACGTTCTTCCAGGTTCTCGAACGCGTTGATCTGGTAATGGCGCGCCTGCTGCAAATGCCCGGTCCATTGCTCATCGTCGCGCATGGCGGCGTGTTCCGCGCCTTGCGTGACCTTATGGGATTACCGAAGGAAGGGCTGACGGCGAACGCCGTACCGCTCTACTGCGCACCAGGTGAAAATGGCTGGGACGTCACAGCGGGGCTGTAGGCTATCCTACGGACATGCGGCTTAGCTTGTAAAAGCCGCAATCGCCATGCCGACAAGAAATGCGAGAATAATAATTACCGGCTTCGGCATGGAAAGTTTCATAATCGCCTCCAAAGCGAGGCTTATATGAGCGTAGCCGGACCTAACGACACGCGCCGTTTTTATCTGCGTGCCATGCGGAATTCGCGTTAAGCGGTTAGCGTTATGGCAACGGGCACATGGTCAGAGGGCTGCGCCCAGTCCCGCGCTTCGCGCAAGATATTGTAGCTTTGCAGCCCCGGCACCAAGTCGCGCGTGACCCACAGATGGTCAAGCCGCCGCCCGCGGTTTGATGCCGCCCAGTCCCGGTTGCGATAGGACCACCAGGTGTAAAGTTTTTGCTCCGGGGGCACGAAATGGCGCACGGCATCGGTAAAGCCTTCGCTCATCCAGGCGTTTAGCGCCTCCACTTCCACCGGCGTATGGCTGACCACGCCCAGCAATTGCTTGTGGCTCCAGACGTCATGCTCTAGCGGCGCGATGTTGAGGTCGCCCACCAGTACGGCACGCTGGGGCGGGTAGGCGGCAAAATGCGCCTGCACCTCGGCGAGGAAGTCGAGCTTATGCCCGAATTTCTCATTCTGTGTGCGGTCCGGTATGTCGCCACCCGACGTAGAAATTATGGACGGTGAGCGGCGTTCCGCCGGTCTCCACCAACGCGGAGATATGCCGGCAATCGGTCTTGCCACACCAATCGGGTG
>JAQUAC010000356.1 GCA_028687415.1 Acidocella sp.
CGCCCACCGCCTGGCCATGGCCGAGCGTGCGGACAACGTGCTGGTGCTGCAAAACGGCCGCGTGGCGCAGCAGGGCAGGGCGGCTGACCTTGCCGAGCGGCCCGGCCCGTATCGGGACATGGCCCAAGCTTACGCCGGGGAGGCAACGCCATGCGCGATCTGATCCGCCTGCAAAAACTCTTCGCCCCCTATCGCGGCTGGATGTTCGCGGGGCTGGGCTTCGCCAGCGTCACCATTCTCGCCAATTTCGGGCTGATGACGCTCTCCGGCTGGTTCCTTGCCGCCACCGGGCTTGTTGGCCTATCTTCCTTCGCGGCGCAGAACCAGTTCAACTTCTTCTCTCCCGCCGCCGGGGTGCGGTTCTTCGCTACTTTGCGCATTGCCTCGCGTTACGCCGAGCGTCTGGTCACGCATGAGGCGACCTTCCGCCTGCTCGCCGCCCTGCGCGTCTGGTTCTACACCAAGCTGGAGCCGCTTGCCCCCGCCGCGCTGCAGGGTTACCGCGCCTCGGACCTGCTGTCCCGCATCGTTGCGGATATCGACACGCTCAACCTATTCTATCTGCGCGTTTACGTGCCGCTGCTCACGGCGGGCATCACCACGCTCGCCATGGTGCTGTTCTTCGGCATCTTCTCCTGGCCGGCGGCGCTGGCTCTGGGGCTGGGCCTTAGCCTCACCGGGCTGGGCCTGCCGCTGCTCACCGGCGCGCTGGGCCGCGCGCAAGGCGCCGAGATCACCCGTCTGAACGCCGCCCTGCGCGCGGAGTATGTGGACGCGGTACAGGGCATGGGCGAGCTGCTCACCTACGGCGCCGCCCCGGCTCTGGCGGCGCGGGTCGAGGCGTATAACAGCACCCTTATTGGCGTGCAGCAGGGTATGAGCCGCCTCACCGGCCTTGGCCTTGCCGGGGCGCAGTTCCTCACCAACGCCACCATGCTCGCCGTGGTCATCGCGGGTAGCGCGAAAGTGGCCGCCGGACGGCTCTATGGCGCGGATCTGCCGCTATTGGCGCTGGGCAGCATGGCGGCGTTTGAGGCCGTCTCCCCGCTGCCCGTGGCCTTCCAGTATCTCGGTCAGGTCTCCGCCGCCGCCAAGCGCATCTTCGCGCTGGCCGATGCCCGCCCAGCGGTCGCCGCCCCCATCGCCCCGGCACCGCGCCCGGAGGGTTATGCGCTGAAGCTGGAGAATGTTTGCCTGCGCTATGCCGAGGGCTCGCCCTGGGCCCTCCACAACCTCAATCTAAGCATCCCCGAAGGGCGGCATGTCGGCATTGTCGGCGCCACCGGGGCCGGCAAGACCACGCTCATCAACCTGCTGCTGCGCTTCAACGAGTACCAGGAGGGCACGGCCAGCTTCGGCGGGCACGATCTGCGCGCTTATGCCAGCGAGGACATGGCTGCCCATATTACGGTCATCTCCCAGCGCAGCTATCTCTTCCACACCACCATCCGCGACAACCTGCTGCTGGCCAAGGGCGACGCCACCGAGGCCGAGTTGTGGCACGCGCTGGAGGTGGCGCAGCTCGCCGCCTTCGTGCGTGCCCAGCCGCGCGGGCTGGATGCGCTGGTCGGCGAAGCTGGGGTGAATCTCTCCGGCGGCCAGGGGCGGCGCGTGGCGTTGGCTCGTGCCGTGCTCAAATCCTCCCCCTGGCTGGTGCTGGACGAACCCACCGAAGGACTCGACGCTGCGACCGAGCGGGAATTCCTGCGCGATCTCGCGCCTCTGCTAAAAGGTAAGACTGTGCTCTATATAACACACCGTCCGGCGGGACTTGTCCTTATGGATGAGGTATATGCTTTGCATGCCGGGCAGGCATGGCACACCGCCGGATAAATTGCCTCCCTGCAACCTCTTATTGATTTATATCAATCAGACTAGGTGACAAAAGCTTCTATAGCGAACCCGACTACTAAAAGAGTTTTTCCAACAGCTGGAGCACACGGTAATGCCGTTAATTGATCCGAATGTGGTGGACCTGTCGCGACTTCAATTCGCGCTGACCGCCCTTTATCACTTCCTATTCGTGCCTCTCACCCTCGGCATGACCTTCATCCTCTGCGCGATGGAGACCGTGTACGTCATTACGGGCAAGGAGATTTACAAGGAGATGACCCATTTCTGGGGCAAGCTCTTTGGCATCAACTTCGCCATTGGCGTGGCCACCGGCCTGACCATGGAATTCGAGTTCGGCACCAATTGGTCGATGTTCTCGCATTACGTGGGCGACGTGTTTGGTACCCCGCTCGCTATTGAGGGCCTGATGGCCTTCTTCATGGAGTCCACCTTCATCGGCCTGATGTTCTTCGGCTGGGACCGGCTTTCCAAGCCCGCCCATCTCGCGGTTACATATATCGTGGCCCTGGCCTCCAACCTCTCCGCGCTGTGGATTTTGATCGCCAACGGCTTCATGCAGGATCCGAAGGGTGCCTCGTTCGACCCCATGACCATGCGCATGCAGTTCAACTCTTTCCTGGATCTGGTGTTCAGCGAGGACGCGCAGGCGAAGTTCGTGCATACCTCGATCGCGGGCTTCGTGACCGGCTCGCTCTTCGTCATGGGCATTTCGGCCTTCTACCTGCTGAGCAACCGGCATAAGGAGCTGGCGGCCCGCTCTTTCCGCATGGCCTCCATTTTCGGCATCATCTCCACCCTCGCGGTGGTGACGCTGGGCGACGCTCTTGGTCGTCTGGACTACCTCGTGCAGCCGACCAAGAT
>JAQUAC010000056.1 GCA_028687415.1 Acidocella sp.
TGGACCTGTAGTGGGGCGGCATTTCGGGCCGGAAGTAGGCTCGTGAAACTGATGCTGGATAATACGCTCATGGTTTTCCCCTTTATTCATCTTCCAGTGTTTATGTCCGGTCGATTTAGCCCACCCTGAGACGGCGGCGGGCTTACGCATTTTGCAGGCGTTTTGTGCAACCATAGGCGTTCCGCCATCCGGTTTCCAGCATTAGTTGCGGAGACTTACAGCCGGAACAGGGCGTAGCCTAAGGAGAGCAGCATGCTGGCAGTGAGCCAGCCGGCGGCGGGCGCCATGCGCAGGCTGCGCGAGAAGACCATTGCATAGATGGCCTTCAGCAGGTTGTTGCTGGCGCTGGCGATGAGCACGGCGCTAACCACGGCGGTTTGGCCGACCTGGAATTTGCCGTCCAACAACGAGAAGACGAACGGATCGATATCGGAAAAGCCGACGGCGAAGCTGAGCACATGCAGGCCCGAGGCGCCGAAGCGCTGGGTAACGAAATTGGTGATAGCCGCGAAGACAACGAACAAAAAGGCAAAGAGGAAAGCGACTGGCAGATCCAGCGGGTTGGCGGCGATGGCGGCATGCGCCGCGCTGGGTGTCCCCTTTGCCCGCCAGGCCAGAAACGCGCTGACGGCCAGCGAAGTGAAGAACAGAAAACCGAAAGGCAGGGCCAGCACTAGCGCGGCATCGGTATGACCGAGTAGGATGATGACCGCCAGCAGCCGCACATACATCATGGCGGTGGCGATGATGACCGCCGCCGGGGCGAAGCTTGGGGCGTCGGGTTCGCCCCTGACCGCGCGGGCCAGCACCACCGTGGCGGCGGTGGAGGAATACAGCCCGCCGAGTACGCCGGTGAGCAGTGTGCCGGCGCGCGGAAATACGTAGCGATGCGCCAGATAGCCGAGATAGGAAATGCCGGAGATGACGAGCACCGCCGTCCACACTTTGGTGTAGGTAATGCTGGCCAGATACGGGATGCTGGCATCCGGCAGCAGCGGATAGATGAGCCCGGCCAGGATAAAGAATTTCGCCAGGGTCACGCCTTCCTCGGCGGGGAAGGCATCCGAGAGCTTGCGGATCTGCGCCTGTTCGCCAAGCGCGAGTAGGATGATGACAACCAGCGCCGCCAGCACGGCGAGAGGTGCCGTCAGCACCACCGGGCCGAGTGAGAAGGCGAGTAGTCCGATGACCGTGGGCAGCAGGGCGGAATCCCCGGCCTTCAGGCGCTTGCGGTAGTCCAGCAGCAGCGCCACGCCGAGCACGGCAAATCCGACGCAGAACGGGGTGATGGGAGAGATGATCCAGAGCGCGAAGCCAAGCGCGGACAGCAGAGTGATCGTGCGCGTGGTGCCGAAGCTGAGCGCCTCTGGCACCAGATTACCGGCATCGCGCCGCCTGTAGGCGTGCAATTCCAGCCCGATGATGAAGGCAAGCCCGACCGTGCCCAGAAACCCCGAGAGCAAAGGCGGGATAAGCCCGTTCATGCGGTGCGCAGTACAGCCAAGCCCTGCTCCAGATCCCCGATCAAGTCGTCCACATTCTCCAACCCGATATGGAAGCGCGCCATGTTGCCCTCGAACGCGCCAGTGCCCTCTGAGCGGTGGATGGTGCCAGTGGTCGGTAGCACCAGGCTCTCATACCCGCCCCAGCTCGCGCCGATGCCGAAGAGCTTCAGGCTGTTGATCATCGCCACCACGGCGGCGGCGGAAAATTCTGGCTGGAAGGCAACGCCGAACAGGCCGCAGGAACCGGTGAAGTCGCGGAGGAACAATTCATGGCCGGGGCAGGAGGGCAGAGCTGGGTGCAGCACCCGCGCCACCTCGGGCCGTTCCGCGAGCCAGCGCGCCACTTGCAAGCCCGCAGCTTCCTGCGCCTTCAGCCGTATATGCAGCGTGCGCAAGCCGCGCAGGGCCAGCCAGCAATCATCAGGGCTGGCATAATTGCCCAGCTCCAGCGCGCCCAAACGCAGCCAGCGCCAGTCTTCCTCGGTGTTCACTACCACGGCGCCGAGAATAATGTCGGAATGCCCGCCGGGATATTTGGTCAGGGCCTGGATAGAAACGTCCACGCCTTTGGTGAAGGGCTGAAAATGATGGATGCCCCATGTATTGTCGAGAAACACTTTGGCGCCCGCCGCGTGCGCCACTTCGGCCAAAGCCGGAATGTCCTGCACCTCAAAAGTATGGCTGCCCGGGCTTTCGGTGAACAGCACGCGGGTGTTGGGCTTGAACAGCGCCCGCAGCGCCTTCGCGGATACCATCGGGTCGTAATAGCTGGTATCCACCCCATAGCGGCGGAGTAGCCCGTCGCAGAAGGTGCGAGTAGGGCCGTAAACGGAATCCGGCACCAGCAGATGGTCGCCAGCCTTGAGGTAGGCGAGAAGAGGCACAGTGATGGCTGAAAGCCCAGAGCTGGTGACCTGCGCATGGCTGCCGCCCTCAATCCCGGCGATGGCGGCTTCCAGCGCGAAATGCGTCTCATTGCCGCAGAGGCCGTAAATATCCACAGGCTCCAAAATATGCTTGCCGGTGGCGAGCTTGGTTGCCATGTCCGGATAGAGCACGGTGGAACCGCGCGTCAGCTTGGGGTTCACGAAGCCGTATTGCTTGGTCGGGTTGCGCCCGGCCTGAACCAGAGCCGTCTCGAATTTTTTTGCCATCTATACCTCTATGGGCGTGTCGCCCCGCGCGCCCCATTCGGACCAGGAGCCATCATAAATTGCGGCTTCCGGCAAGCCCGCCAGCACTAGGCCAAGGGCAAGCACGCAGGCGGTGACGCCCGAGCCGCAACTGGCGACCAGGGGCTTTGTCCCATCCACCCCGGCGGCGGCGAAGCGCGCCCGCAGCGTTTCCGGGGGTAAAAATTTACCCTCGGCGAGTAACGTGGAGAAGGGGAGGGAGTGCGCGCCGGGAATATGGCCGCTGCGCATGCCGGGGCGCGGCTCGGGGATGCTGCCGTCGAACCGCCCCGCTGCGCGGGCGTCCAGCACCAGGGCCGCGCGGCTCTCCAGGTTGCGCCGCATGTCGTCCAGCCCCAGGATCATCTCGGCCCGGTAATGCGGGGTGAATGTGCCTAGTGCAGCGGGGGCGGGCTCACCGCTCTCCACGGCACCGCCGACGGCTTCCCAGGCGGGCAACCCGCCATCTAGCACCGCCAAATTGTCATGGCCGAAGACGCGGAGCATCCACCACAGCCTTGGTGCCGAGAAGATGCCGCGCTGGTCGTACACCACCACGCGGCTGCTGGAGCTTACGCCCAGCGCCTCAACGGCGGTGGCGAACGCCTCCGGGGTGGGCAGCATGTGCGGCAGGCCGGTGCTGTGGTCAGCCACAGCGTCGATGTCGAAGAATCGCGCTCCGGGAATATGCGCGGCGGTGAAAAGGGCTTTCGCATTCTTGTCTTCATTGGGCAGGTAATAGGTCGCGTCCAGCAACACGAGGCCGGGGGCGCCGAGCGCCGCCCGCAATGTCTCGGTTGAGATGAGAGGCGCGGTTGTCACCCGCGCGCGGCCGCCACCAGGGCGCGCACCCGCTCAGCCGCGGCGGTACCCTTCACCGCTTCGCGCCAGGCGATTTCCGAGATGCGCTGATGCGCCGCCACGGCGTCCTCGGCATTAGTAATCATTGCAACCCCGGATTGCATATTGGGCACCGAATCGGCGGGGAAGGGGTTGATGGCCAGTGTGGCGCGCTCACGCGAGCGCAGTAAAACGAAGGGGCCGTTCGGCTCGCCCTGCGCCATCAGTCCGAGCTGCAGGCCGATGGGCTCGCTCTCCATCAGATTAGCTACCAGCTCGATCTCGCGCTGCGCTACTTCCCGCGCCGCGCCGCGCAGCCGCTCGCTTACCTGTGCCGTGGGAGCTACGCCCTCGGTCAGGAATTTCTGGATGGAGCCAATGGTGAGGATGCCGATAATGGAAGGTTTGCGTGAGGCATACATGCGCTTGCGTGAGATCATCACACTCATGAGCTGTTCTGCCGCCGCGCGTGCCACCAGACGGTCCGCACCCTGCGCCTCGGCATTTTCCTCGAACATCTGCGCCAGAATGGAATCGTACTGGTCCGACGTGGTGAGGTAGCAAATGGGGCCAAAAACCTGGAGGATCTGGTCTGAGGATTCCTCGATCTGGCGCAACCGCTCAGCATAGCCAACGGGTTTGGCGTAGTATTCCACGCCGATGCCGAGCAGGGTAAGAGGTGAAATCTTCAGCAGTTCAGCCAGGCGGTTGACTGTATCGAGCTTGATGACTTCGCCCTTCTCGTAACGGTAGAGTGCCGCGCGCGAGACGCCGAGACGCGCGGAAATCTCTTCCGCCTTCAACCCGGACTCCATTCTGTAGGCGCGCAATTGCTGGCCGATTTCGTTAAATCGCATCTGTCCCCCTCGCCCGCCAGATATTCGCGGGTGTCCGTCCATATTATGTTCCATAATCTCAGAAAACAAGGCGAGCCGCCAGCGGAAACTCCGCAACGCAGGAGTGTCGAAAAATAAAAAGGTTTATGTCGTGAGGGAATTTGGCTGACAGCGGCGCCTGGGCTTGCCGCCATGCCGCTGATTCGGGCATCAGGGATGCATGAAACCTGACCGGATTATTCTGCTTGCACTGGCTGTAACCCTTGGTGTCGGGTGCTTTCTCATTCTGTTGCCATTTTTGCCGGCCATGCTGTGGGCGGCGATTCTCGTCTATTGTTTGTGGCCGCTTTATACGAAGTTTTGCAGTTATGTGCGGCCGACGGTAGCGGCTTTCGTCATAACGCTGGTGGTGGCGGGCGTGGTGCTGGTGCCGCTGGTGCATTTGGCGCTGCTGGTGGCGAAGGGAGCGCGAGACAGTCGTGGCTGGGTGCAGGATGTGATGCAGAACGGTCTGCCGCCGGCCCCCGTATTCGTGCAGAAAATTCCGCTGGTAGGCAGTATTCTGAGCGATTTCTGGAATAACTCGGCGGATGATCTGGGCGGGGTGGCAAGCTCGTTGCAGCCGATTCTTGGTACGGTGGCGCATACCGCCATCGACCTGTTGATCCGTATGACGCACGGGTTGGTCGGCACCGTGGTGGCGCTGTTGTTCGCGTATCTCTTTTTCCTCACGGGCGAGCAGATTGTGGCGCGTATCCGTCTGCTGCTGGTGCGGATTATCAATGCGGCCCGTGTGGACGAGTTGTTTACGCTGGTGGCGGCAACGGTGCGCGGCGTGGTTTTCGGCATCATCGGCACGGCGGTGTTCCAGGGGGTGTTGTATGCCATTGGCTTCGAGCTTGTGCGTGCGCCGCAGGCGTTGCTTCTGGCTGGTATCGCCGGTTTGGTGTCAATCATCCCAGCGGGGGCAGTCATCATCTATGTGCCACTCTGCCTGTACCTATTGGCTGTGGGGCATCTGCTGTTTTCCCTTTTGCTGGCGGTTTATTGCTTTGTGGTGGTTGGGGGGGCGGATTCGGTCCTGCGACCATGGTTGATCGCGCGCGGTGCGGCTCTGTCTTATGCCGTTACGCTGGTCGGTGTGCTGGGCGGGGCGATTGCCTTCGGCGCGTTGGGGATTTTCGTGGGGCCAGTGCTGTTGGCCCTGGGACTTGCCATTGCTGAGGAATTCGCCGGGCAATCGCGTGGGGCGTGGCGGTAGTCAGAAAACTATTAACTAATCTGGTGTTAAGATTTGCCGATGAACGGTCAAACGCCATCTTTCATTAAGCCCTCGGCCAGGAAGCGCCGGGCCGCCGAAATCCTTGGGCGGAATGCAGAGGATGATGCCGCTAATCTGTTGCGGGAAGCCGGCTTCACGGTACTGGCCCGGCGTCTGCGTACTGGTGCTGGGGAGATCGACCTTGTGGCCGCGAATGCGCGGATGCTTGTCTTTGTGGAAGTGAAGGCGCGGGGCAGCTTGGCCGAGGCGGCTTATGCCGTCTCGGCGCGGCAACAGGCCCGGTTGCTGGCGGCAGCGGAGTCCGCGCTGGCGCAGAACCCCGGCTGGGCGCGTCCGGAGACGCGCTTCGACGTGGCGCTGGTTGCCGGTGGCCCTGTCCAGATCATTGAGGACGCAATCCGGTATAGTTAGCTGGCGAAAGCGGCAAGCAGCCTGGCATGGGCGCGGGTACCGCGATGGAAGCAGGCAAGCTCAAATTTCTCGTTAGGCGAGTGGATGCAGTCATCATCCAGCCCGAATCCGGCGAGCAGCGTATCCAGTCCCAGATGTGTCTTGAACGCCTCGACCACGGGGATGGACGCCCCTGAGCCGATCAGCGCCGCTGGCTTGCCGAATTCCGCCGCAAGGGCTGCCTGGGCGGCACGCAGAAACCCGGCATCCGGGCTGACCGCGAAGCCGGGCGAGGCACCGCCATGCAGGAACTCCGCCCGCGCATCCGGGGGCAGGCGCTCGGTGACGAAGCGCTCGAAATTCTCCACCACCTTTTGCGGGTTCTGCCCGGGAACGAGGCGGAAGGTGAGTTTAGCGGTGGCGTGAGCCGGGATAACGGTCTTGCTGCCCTCGCCCTGATAGCCGCCATAAATGCCGTTGATCTCCGCCGTGGGGCGGGCCCAGAGCTGGGCCAGGGCGCTCTGCCCCTGTTCGCCCGCGGGCGAATGCAGCCCAACATCGCCGAGAAATGCCTCGGGGTTGAAACCCAGCCCAGCCCAGGAGGCCGCCAGAGCTTCTGGCACGTCGGCCACGCCGTCGTAAAATCCGGGGATCTGGATGTGTCCGGCATCGTCCTTCAATTCACCGAGAATCTTCACCAGCGCTGCGATCGGATTGAGGGCGATGCCGCCGAACAGCCCAGAGTGCAAATCCCGTGATGGCCCGTGCAGTCGGACCTCCACCGCAGCCAAGCCGCGCAGCGAGGTGGTGATGGCCGGGGTCTCGAAATCCCACATATTGGTGTCGGCCACGAGCACGAAATCCGCCGCCAGATTGTCCCGCTCCTTGCGCAGCAATTCAGCCAGAGAAGGGCTGCCGTTTTCCTCCTCCCCCTCCAGCAGCACGGTGAGGCGTACCGGCAGCTTGCCGTTCACCGTCAGATGCGCCCGGCAGGCTTCCATGAAGCTGACCACCTGTCCCTTATCGTCCACAGCACCACGGGCGACGATGCGCTTGCCGCGCGGGCCGTCAATCAGCTGCGGGTCGAATGGGTCCGAGTTCCAGAGTGCCAGCGGGTCGGCGGGTTGCACGTCGTAATGCCCATAGAACAGTACATGCGGCGCGGCGGGCCCGGCCTCGTGATGCGTGGCGATAACGCCCGGCAGGCCGGAGGTCTCGGAGAGACGGGCCGTGAACCCCATCCCCTCCAGCATGTCACGCGCCCATTCGGCGGCCCTGCGGCAATCCGGTGCATGCACCGGCTGGGCGCTGATGCTGGGGATGCGCAGGAAGGCAAAAAGCCGTTCCAGCGAGGTTTCGAGCTGTGCGTCCACGGTGTCGAGAATCTTGTGCATGCCGCTATTTGGGGGTGCTGGGCACAAAATATCAATCCGGCTTGATTTGGAGAAGAATCCCGCCGAAACAGCCCGCATGACACAGCTCACGCTCTACAATACCCGGACCCGGACGAAAGAGGTTTTCACGCCACTCGATCCCACGAATGTGCGGGCCTATCTCTGCGGCCCCACCGTGTATGACCGTGCGCATATCGGCAACGCTCGTAATGTCGTGATTTTCGACATCCTCATCCGCCTGCTGCGCCGCCTGTACCCAAAGGTGACGTATGTGCGGAACATCACGGACATCGACGACAAGATCAACGCGCGGGCCAAGGAGCGCGGCCTGCCGATTGAGGCGGTGACGGAAGGGCCGATCCGCTTCTACCATGAGGATATGGGGGCGCTGTATACGCTGCCGCCGGATATCGAGCCGCGTGCCACCGAGCATCTGGGCGAGATCATCGACATCATCCAGCGCCTGATCGCCAATGGCCATGCCTATGTGGCCGATGGGCATGTGCTGTTTTCCGTGGCCTCGGACAAGGATTACGGCAAGTTCTCAGGCCGCACGCCGGATGAGCTGATCGCGGGGGCGCGCGTGGATGTGGCGCCGTATAAGCGCGATGCGGGGGATTTCGTGCTGTGGAAGCCCTCCAGCCCTGATCTGCCGGGCTGGAGCAGCCCCTGGGGGCGTGGGCGGCCGGGCTGGCATATCGAGTGCTCGGCCATGAGCTGGAAGCATCTGGGCGAGAATTTTGACATCCATGGCGGCGGTGATGACCTCATCTTCCCGCACCATGAGAACGAGATCGCCCAGTCCTGCTGCGCCTTCCCCGGTTCGCATTTCGCCAATGTGTGGGTGCATAACCGCATGCTGCTGGTGAATGGCGAGAAGATGAGCAAGTCGCTCGGCAACTTCCTGGTCCTGCATGACGTGCTGAAGAAGGCGCCGGGCGAGGCGGTGCGCTTTATGCTCATGCGCTCGCATTACCGTTCGACACTGGATTTTTCCGATGCCGGGTTGCGCGAGGCGAAAGCCGAGCTGGACCGCTTCTACCGTGCGCTGGAGAAGAACCAGGACGTGCCCGTGGCGGCGGAAGTGCCCGATTGCGTGTTGGAGCCGCTGTTGGACGATCTCAACACGCCGGGCGCCATTGCCGGGCTGCACGGCTTGGCCGATGCCGCGCTGGCTGGCGACGCCACTGCCGCCGGGGCGTTGAAAGCGGCGGGGCAGGTGCTGGGGCTGTTCAACGTCTCGCCGGATGAATGGTTCCGGGGCGACATCCCGGTTGAGGCGCAGGCGCTCGCCGAGCAGCGCGTGGCCGCGCGCCAGCGCAAGGACTTCGCTGAATCAGACCGCCTTCGTGATGAGATAGCCAAGCTTGGCTATCTCATCGAGGACGGCCCGCGCGGTGCCTACACCCTGAGGAAATCCTGATGACGGGCCGTGACGGCGGTGCTGAGCTGACGCCTATCGAACCCTCGCCGGTGGTGATTCTCGTCCGCCCGCAAATGGCGGAGAATATCGGTGCCGTGGCGCGGGCCATGGGTAATGGCGGGTTGTTCCATATGCGCATCGTCGCCCCGCGCGATGGCTGGCCGCTGGAACGCGCTTGGGTCACTGGCTCCGGCGCGCACCGGATTCTGGACAACGCGCAGGTGTTCTCCACCGTGGCCGAGGCGGTGGCGGATTTGCACCGCGTCTTCGCCACCTGTCCGCGTCCGCGCCACATCATCAAGCCCGTGCTCACCGCGCGCGGCGGCGCCGCGGAAGTGGTGAGCATTGGCCAGCGTGGCTTGAAAACCGGCGTGTTGTTTGGCCCGGAGCGTACCGGGCTGGATAATGAGGATATCGCCTGCGCGGACAGTCTGATTCGTTACGATCTCAATCCAGATTTCATGTCCCTTAACCTCGCCCAGGCGGTGATGGTATTCGGCTATGAATGGTGGCTGGCGCGCACGCCGGAGCTGCCCGCGCGGTCCTTGCAGATTAACGAGACCTCGCCCGCCACCAAGGGCGAACTGGATAATTTCATGGCGCATCTCATCCGAGCCTGCGATGCGTCCGGCTTTCTGCGCAACGAGCAGAAGCGTCCCGGCATGGTGCGCAACCTCCGGCATTTCTTTACGCGCGGCGAGGTGACGCGCCAGGAGCTGAACACGCTGCACGGCATCGTCTCGGAGCTGGGGCGCGGCCCAAAAAAATAGTCCCGCATTGCACTGTCCGCCTGCACTCCCATATGCAGGTGGGGCAGGGAGATTGACCTGCCGTCCGGTTTTTACGGGAAGGTCGCGCGCATGAAATATAAGCAGCTTGGCCGCACGGGTCTGTTTGTCTCAGAAATTTGCCTCGGTACCATGACGTTCGGTGGCAATGAGAACGCGGGCATATGGAAGGCCATCGGCACGCTCGGGCAGGAAGATGTGGATGGGATTATTGGACGGGCCCTCGCCGCCGGGGTGAATTTCATCGACACGGCGGATGTGTATTCCTTCGGCGTGGCTGAGCGTCTGACCGGCCAGGCGCTCAAAAACCTCGGCGTGGCGCGCAAGGATGTGGTGCTTGCCACAAAAGTGTTCGGTGAGGTCGGGCCCGGGCCGAATGATCGCGGCGCCTCGCGCGGGCATATTATGGACAGCGTGCAGCGCAGCCTGGAGCGGTTGCAGACGGACCATGTCGACCTCTACCAGATCCACGGCACCGACACGGTGACGCCAGTCGAGGAAACCCTGCGCGCGCTGGACGATCTCACCCGGCAGGGGCTGGTGCGCTATGTCGGCGTGTCCAACTGGACGGCATGGAAAATTGCCAAGGCGTTGGGGATCAGCGAGGCCAAGGGCTATGCCCGGTTCGAGACGCTACAGGCCTATTATTCCATCGCTGGGCGGGACCTGGAGCGTGAGCTGGCACCGATGCTGACAGAGGAAAAACTCGGCCTGATGGTCTGGTCGCCGCTGGCGGGTGGGCTGCTCTCGGGCAAATACGGCCCTGGTGCGCCCTCGCCTGAAGGGGCGCGGCGGACGAGCTTCAATTTCCCGCCCGTGGACGAAGAGCGAGGCTGGGCCTGCATCGCCGCGATGCAAGAGGTCGGTGCAGCGCATGGTGTTTCCGTGGCGCGGGTGGCGCTGGCCTGGCTGCTGGCGAAGCCGCAGGTGATGAGCATTATCATCGGCGCCAAGACCGTGGCGCAGCTGGACGACAACCTCGCCGCCGTGAAGCTGACGCTGACCCCCGAGGATATCGCGAAGCTGGACGCGGTGAGCGCCCTGCCGCCGGAATATCCGGGCTGGATGCTGGAGCGCCAGGGCGGCAACCGCCTGCCGAAGCCATTTGTGCCGAGGGACTAAAAAAGGCCCCGTACGGGGCCTTTTTCGTCAGACGCGGC
>JAQUAC010000357.1 GCA_028687415.1 Acidocella sp.
GTTCTTCAAGGATGGCATGTATGATCTGGCGGGCGAAGGAAAGAAATTCGATGCCGCCGGCATGGTCGATTATTTGGCCGATTTGGTCGCGCGCTTTCCCATCGCCAGCATCGAGGACGGCTGTGCCGAGGACGACTGGTCCGGCTGGAAGCTGCTGACGGAGCGTCTGGGGGGCAAGGTGCAGCTGGTCGGCGACGATCTGTTCGTGACCAATCCGACCCGTCTGCGCCGTGGCATCGAGGCCGGAACCGCCAACTCCATTCTGGTGAAGGTAAACCAGATCGGTACGCTGACCGAGACGCTGGAGGCGGTCGAGATCGCGCAGCGCGCTGGCTACACCGCCGTGATGTCTCACCGCTCCGGTGAGACTGAGGATTCGACCATCGCTGACTTGGCCGTGGCGACGAATTGCGGGCAGATCAAGACTGGCTCGCTCGCCCGCGCCGACCGCACCGCGAAGTACAACCAGCTCATCCGCATTGAGGCTGAGCTGGGTGGCACGGGCCGTTACTATGGGCCGTTCATGCGCAAGGTCTAAGCTTTAACCGCTGACGAGAAAACGGCCCCGGCGCTTAGCGTCGGGGCCGTTTTTTATTGCAGAGACGTCAGATGGTTTGCTGCTGCGCCTGTTGCTGTTGCATTTTCTTCTGATGCTTGGCGATTTCATGCCCGGCGATACAGCCGCCCACGGCGCCCAGCACGGCATGGTGCCCCGCCATGTGGCCCGCTACCGCGCCGGCGGCGGCGCCGGAGAGACAACCTGCTGCATTGGCGGGTGTACCGGCAATGCCGAGGCCAAGGGCCAGCAGAGTGGCGAGAGTGATGTTTGCGGTCTTCATGGTGTTATCTCACTGGCTGTTTCAGGTGCGGCGCCATGATGCGCGTCGATTATGGCTGTAAATTGGCTGAAGAAGAGCAATCGCCAGATTGGAGAACGCTGTGTTAGTGGCGGCGGTCGCGGCGTTCTGCGCGAGGTCTCACTAACGCAACCTCGGTGTGAAAATTGTTTCGGCACGCAGCGGGTTCCGTGTTTTGGAGTCGTTAGTTATCATGAATTAGTGTTATTTAAAGCGGCAAAGGCATGCCGCCAGTGCAGATGTGCGGTGCCCGCGCTTTTTTCCAGCCGGGAGGAGATGAAACTCTTTGATTGCACCCGGATTGAGAATCCCGGTAGACTTGGAGTCGTGGGGAGATGATGTTGGGTGAATCCCAAGGTGTCTCCCCCAGGCTAGATTTGGTGACAAGGAGACGCCGCGCATGACGAGCCTCGCCCTCTCCCTCGACGATAACAATTCCGTCGCGAACCCGCTCGACCTGGTCGAGCAGGTCATCACCGCCAATGATTGGAGCTTCGACCGCCGCTCCGACTCGGATATGGCGGCAGAAGCCCCAGGCAAATGGTGCGATTACGGTCTGTATTTCTGCTGGTCGGACGAGATTTCGGTCATGCATTTCTCCTGTGCCTTCGACATGAAGGCACCGGCCAAGCGCCGCGGCGCGCTCTATGAGTTGTTGGCCAAGGCGAATGAGCGCCTGTGGATCGGACATTTTGGCATGGACGAGGAGACCGGTATGCCGATTTACCGCCATTCCGTGCTGCTGCGCGGCTCGCCCAGCGCCTCGGCGGAGTCCATCGAGGACTTGGTGGACATCGCCATCACTGAGTGCGAGCGCTTCTTCCCCGCCTTTCAATTCGTGCTTTGGGGCGGCAAGACGCCGGAGGAAGCCTTGCAAGCGGCCATGCTGGAGTGTGCCGGCGAAGCGTGACATAAGCCGGATATGACGCAACTTCCTTCTGTTTTGCTCGTCGGCGGTGGCCGTATGGGCGGTGCTATGCTCGCCGGTTGGCGTGAGCAGGGGCTTTCTCAGGCCGTGGTGGTGGACCCTTCGCCCGAGGCGGCGGGTCTGGCCGGGCCGAATGTGACCGTGGTGGCCGATGTGGCAGATATTCCGCTGGGCTTCGCGCCGGAGGCCGTGGTCCTGGCGGTGAAGCCGCAAATGGCGGCGGAGGCGCTACCCGCCTATGCCCGCTTCGCAGGGCACGCGCTGTTCATTTCAATCATGGCGGGCAAGACCGTACATGCCGTTGGCTCACTCATCGGGGCGAAAACGTCCATAGTGCGCGCTATGCCCAATACCCCGGCGGCAGTCCGCCAGGGTATTACAGTGGCTTTTGCCTGCGCGCATGTCACGCAGCACCAGCGCGCTTTGGCTGACCGGCTGCTAGCCGCCACAGGAGCCGTGGCCTGGGTGGCGGATGAGGCGATGCTGGACCCCGTGACCGCCATTTCCGGCGGCGGCCCGGCTTATGTGTTTCTGTTGACGGAGCTGATGGAGCAGGCCGCGTTGGATCAGGGCCTGCCCCCGGAACTGGCCCGCCAGATGGCCCGCCAGACCGTAATTGGCTCCGCTGCCCTGCTCGCGGCCTCGGATGAGGACGCCGCAAACCTACGGATAGCCGTGACCTCGCCCAAGGGCACCACTGAGCGGGCCCTGGCAGTGTTGCGCGCAGATGACGCTCTGCCGAAAATTTTCAAGGAAGCCATCCAGGCGGCCACGGAACGCTCTCGGGAGCTCTCAGCTTAATTTACATTGGGAACCCCGGTTGCTACACCGCGCCCGAGCAGAACCTACCGGGAAGACCAGCTTATGAAAATTGTCGCCTGCAACAGCAACCGCCCACT
>JAQUAC010000358.1 GCA_028687415.1 Acidocella sp.
CCGGCGCTGAAAAGCCCGCCAACTTCTCAGGCGGCGAGGCCCGCCGTGCTGCCCTGGCCCGCACCCTGGCCCCCAGCCCAGACCTTCTGTTGCTGGACGAGCCGACCAACCATCTCGACCTCCCCGCCATCGAATGGCTGGAAAGCGAGCTGAAATCCCTCTCCGCCGGCATCGTCATCATCAGCCATGACCGCCGCCTGCTGGAAAAACTCTCCCGCTCCATGGTTTGGCTCGATCGCGGCCAGACCAAGCGCATCGACCGCGGCTTTTCGCATTTCGAGGCTTGGCGCGATGAGGTTCTGGAGCAGGAGGAGCAGGAATTTCACAAGCTCGGCCGCAAGATCGCGCGCGAGGAAGACTGGTTGCGCTACGGCGTGACCGCGCGGCGCAAGCGCAACGTCAAGCGCCTGGCGGGCCTGCACACATTGCGCGCGCAGAAGCGCGACTACACCCACAAACTCGGCACCGCGCGAATGGCGTCTCTGGATGCCGCCACCTCCGGCAAGCTCGTCGCGGTGATGGACGATGTATCGAAATCCTTCGACAAGCCCATCGTCAAGAATCTGTCTCTGCGCGTGCTGCGCGGCGACCGGCTCGGCATTGTCGGCCCTAATGGCGCGGGCAAGTCCACGCTGCTGAAAATGCTGCTGGGGCAGGAAAAGCCCGATAGCGGCGAGATTAAGCTCGGCACCGCGCTCAACATCATCACGCTGGACCAGCAGCGCGCGGCGCTTAACCCAGCTACCCCGTTGGCCGACACGCTCACCGGCGGCAAGAGCGACATGGTGCAGGTGGGCGACCAGAGCCGGCACGTCATCGGTTATATGAAGGACTTTCTGTTCAAGCCCGAGCAGGCGCGCACTCCGGTGGGCACGCTCTCGGGCGGTGAGCGCGGGCGGCTGCTGCTGGCGGCGGCGCTGGCCAAATCTTCCAATCTGCTGGTGCTGGACTGACCGACCAACGATCTCGACCTCGAAACGTTGGATTTGCTGCAGGAAATGCTGGGAGAATATCCCGGAACTGTCATCATCGTCAGCCATGACCGTGACTTCCTGGACCGTGTCGCCACCTCGACCCTTGCCTTTGAGGGCGATGGCAAATGGGTGGAATATGCCGGTGGCTATTCCGATATGCTGGCCCAGCGCGGCGAGGTGACGGCTGCCGAAACGGTCGTGAAAAAAGCCGCCGCCAAGCAGGCCGCCGCCGCTGCGCCCGTTGCGGCTCCAGCGGTGAAGAAACTCTCCTTCAAGCAGCAGCACGAGCTGAAAACCCTGACCGGCGAGATCGATAAGCTGCACGCGGCGATGAAGGTGCAGGAAAACATCCTTGCCACGCCGGACCTCTACACCAAGGACGCGAAAAAATTCCAGGCCGCCACCGCCACGCTGGCGGCGTTGCACAAGCAGTTGGAGACAGCGGAAAGCCGCTGGTTGGAGCTTGAAGTTTTACGCGAGGGGTAAGATGGAGCACCGCGCAGTCTGAGCGTAGACGCGCAAAGTTTTGGATGATGCCGGGAAGGGTATCATCCAAAACTTCATGCCGCTTTAATCCACGTACGGGTTATCGGTGCCGCGCAACAGCAGCCGGATGGGCACGCCCGGCAGATCAAACGCCTCGCGCAGATTGTTCACCAAATAGCGATGATAGGTATCCGGAACCATTTCCGCGCGCGTGCCGAATAGCGCGAAGGTCGGTGGCCGCGCCTTGACCTGGGTGATGTAGCGTAGTTTCAGCCGGCGCCCTTCCACCAGCGGCGGCGGAAAGCGCTCCAGCGCGTTCTCGAACCAGCGGTTGAGCTGGCTGGTGGGGATGCGCACGTTCCATTTCTCATAGGTCGAGCGGATGGCGGCGAAGAGCTTGCTGATGCCTTCGCCGGTCTCGGCGGAGAGGGGCACCAGCGTGATGCCTTTCATCTGGCTGAGTGAGATGGAAATCCGGTCCAGCGCCGCCTGCTTGCCCTTCGTGCGGTCTTCCACCGCATCCCACTTGGTCAGTGCGATAACGCAGGCGCGCCCCTCGCGCTCAATCAGCCGGGCGATATGCAGATCCTGCTCCTGCACGCCCTGCACGGCGTCAATGGCCAGCACCGCCATCTCGGCCTTCTTCAGCGCCTCGATGGAGGAGGAGGTCGACATGCGTTCCAAACCTTCGTCCACCTTGGCGCGCTTGCGCAGGCCGGCGGTATCCACCACCCGGTAGGGCTTGCCGTCCGGCCCGATGAAATCCACCGAGACGGCATCGCGCGTCAGTCCAGGCTCAGGCCCGGTGATCATGCGCTGTTCGCCCAGCAAATGGTTCAGCAGTGTGGACTTGCCCGCGTTTGGCCTGCCCACAATGGCCAGATGCAGCGGCAGATTCTCGGCATCCTCGTCATCCGCAGGCTGTTCCGGTTTGGGCAGCATGTCGGCGATCTCGGTCATCAGACCGTAAATGCCCTCATTATGCTCGGCGGAAACGCCGATGGGCTCGCCCAGCCCCAGCTCATAGGCCTCCATGGTAGCGGCGGCCCCGCCGCGCCCCTCGGCCTTGTTGGCCACCACCAGCACTTTTTTGCCGGTGCGGCGCAGCCAGGTGGCGAAGTGCCGGTCTTCCGGCAGCAGCCCGGCGCGGGCATCGAACACGAAGAGCACGAGATCCGCATGATCCACGGCCAGTGAGGTGGAGGCGCGCATGCGTCC
>JAQUAC010000359.1 GCA_028687415.1 Acidocella sp.
GGCCGTGGTGGACGCTGCGACAGAGGCGGCATTTGCCGCGGCGCTGCCTGAGGTTACGGGAGTGGTCATTATGCTACCTGAAAGCTGGAGATCATTTGCTGGTCGATACGGCTGGCCTGCTGCAGCATGGCGACCGATGCGGAATAGGAATTGGAGCTGTCGATCATGTCGACCATCTCATTCACCTGCGAAACATTGGAGCCGGTGACATAGCCGTTCGCATCCGCGTAAGGGCTGCCGGGATCGTATTTCTGCATCGGCTTGGCGTTGCTCTGCACGGTGTCGACAACCTGCACGCCGAGATTCGGGTCGCTTGTGGCGGGCATGCCATCGGCGCCATATTCACCATCCGCCACCGGGGCGGCGGAGAATACCAGTTCATGCGCGCGGTAAGGCTGTTGCCCCGGCGGCGTGATGGAGTCCACGTTTGCGAGGTTGGAGGCAATGGCCCCCATGCGCATGTTCTGCGCGTTCAGCGCGCTGCCGACGATGCTGAAAATATCCGAACTCATGCGATGATCCTTTGCGGGCTCAGTTGCCGGAGGGGTTCGGGCGTAGCGCCGTTACCAGGTCGGCGGTGGATTGGTGCAGAAATGTCGTCGAGGCTTGCATCGCCTCGCCATTCGCGACGGCGTTCACGCGCTCCGCATCCAGCGAGACATCGTTGCCGTTCAGCCCGACGACGCCGTCAGTCCGGTATTGCGGCTCCGCGCTGCCATCCGCTTTGCCCAGCTGCGAGGCCAGGGCAGAGTCAAAGGGTATGTCAACTGCTTTGTAGTTGGGCGTATCCGCATTCGCGATGTTATTGGCGATCAGGTCCGCACGGTCCTGCCGGACATTCAGTACGCCACCATAGAAATCGAGGAACCCGATTTGCATTTCTGTCTAATGCCTTTCCACTGCGTTGCCGTTGCGTCGCATGCAGCCGGTTGTAGATTGGCGGTATTAAAAAATCGTAAATGAAAGTATGAATAAATCCTGGGGGCATGGACGTTGTGTTGGCCTGATTTCCTTGGATATGCTGCGGTTTTTTCGGTGGCGCCGATTATCCCGCATATTAAAATCCTTCTTTGGCAGCATAATATTTGTTGTTTGGTAATAAACGCGGCGGTGGCTGGAATTTTTGCGGCAAGACAAGGAAAAATTTAAGCACTAAAATTAAGATGCGGCTTGTCGTGAGTTCAGGATAATTTGATGCGGGACGATGGTTTGAAGCTCGCCTGCTTGGCTTCCAAGCACCGGTGAAAAGAACATTTACCTGATCGCTTCCATCATGGGCGCGTGCGGTTTTTGGCAGCCAATGCCCATATCGAGGCCGTATGTGCCGGATAGGCGGGGGCTTTGCGACGCTCACTATAAGATTGCTGGCAATATTAGCGCCGAGCTTGTGCTTAGCCATATAAGGGGCGCGCTTATTGACTTGGCGCTCAACGTCATGAGTCGGATGCGACCGCAACCTGTATGAGCGCTCCTGCAATGCGGATGATAATTGTGGATGCCAATCACCGTATCCTCGCCACTTTAGGCGGCTGAGCCGCCGACGGAGACGTACAGACACACCCGTTTGGCCTGCGCGGCGATTGCCAAGCGGCGGACAGGCGTGCTGACGCCCGGATACGGGATGTATCTCGGGCCTAGCTGGTATGGGGGATAGACGCTTAGGTGTAAGAGCAGTTAGCTCTGCATGCGGTTCACAACGGCTTCATGCAGCTTGCGCTGATCGTCGCTGACATACAGCGCGGCAAGATCACTTGAGGAGAAGCTGGTGCCCGCAGGCATTTCCGCGACCGCCATGCGCTCCAGCGCTTCGACCACGCAATCGGCGATCTGTTTCGCGAAATCCTGGCGTTGTGCCTGCAAAAATGCAAGCTCATCCAGTGCGCGGCGGATCTCCGCGATTTCGGCTATGGCCTCGGTACGCTCGCGCTCCTGTACCGGGTTGGTGTGTGTGGCCTGGCGCGTGAGATCACCCAGCAAGCCGGAAAGCCAGGAGAGTAGCGCTGAGGTGCGCCAGAGCAGGTCGAATGCGGAGCTGGCATCCATACGGTCGCGCAGCGTCGAGACCTGCTCGGCTAAGATGGCGCAGACGAGGCGTTCATTGGCTTCGGCTGTTTCGCCCATGGTCATATTCCTTATCGGGCTGGGCAGAGCTGTTTGACGACGGAGAGAAGCTGGTTCGGCTCTGCCGGCTTGGTGAGCCAGCCGGAGGCACCGGCGGCGCGTGCCTCATCCCGCTTGCGGCCGCCCGATTCGGTGGTGAGCACGATGATCGGCGTGAAGCGCGTGGCGGCGATTTTGCGCGCTTCCTTGATGAAGCCGATACCGTCCAGCTCCGGCATGTTGAGGTCGGTGAGGATGACCGAGGGCTTCACCCCATCGGTCAGCTTGGTGATGCCTTCCCGGCCGTTCATGCCGGTTTCGACATCGTAGCCGGCGCCCTTGAGGATGTGCGACAAGCTCATGACCATTGTGGCCGAGTCGTCGAGAACGAGTATGGTAGGCATTTATGCGGGCTCCATTCGGCTGATTTTTGCGCGGGCTTGCCCTATCGTGCCGGGCAAATGTTGAGACACAGTTAAAAAAGGCCAGGGGTGCTGAGCCCCGTGCTGCAATACAGCGGCGAACAAGGTAAATCCGCGTGCGCTGATATGGTCATGGAAGCAAGGCATGAGGG
>JAQUAC010000057.1 GCA_028687415.1 Acidocella sp.
GGCAGAATGCGGCCATTGAGGCGCTTTCCGCCGCCATCAAGCTCTCCCGCGCCGGCTTGCGCGACCCGGAGAAGCCGATCGGTAACTATCTGTTCTCCGGCCCCACGGGTGTGGGCAAGACCGAGGTGGCGCGGCAGTTGGCGGCGACGCTGGGTGTTGAGCTGACACGCTTCGACATGTCCGAGTACATGGAGCGGCACTCGGTCTCGCGGCTCATCGGCGCGCCGCCGGGCTATGTCGGGTTCGATCAGGGCGGGCTGCTGACCGACGCCATCGACCAGCATCCGCATTGCGTGCTGCTGCTGGACGAAATCGAGAAAGCGCATCCGGATCTGTACAATATTCTGCTGCAGATCATGGATCACGGGAAGCTGACCGACCATAATGGGAAGAAGATCGATTTCCGTAACGTCATCCTGATCATGACCACCAACGCCGGTGCGGCGGATATGGCGAAGGCGGGCATCGGCTTTGGCAGGGCTGTGCGCACGGGTGAGGATGAGGACGCGGTGAAGCGGCTGTTCACGCCGGAATTTCGCAACCGTCTGGATGCCGTCATCCCCTTCACGTCGCTGACCCCGGAGATCGTCGGGCACGTGGTGGAGAAGTTCGTCATGCAGCTGGAAGCGCAGCTGGCGGACCGCAACGTCACCATCGAGCTGTCCTCGGCGGCCAAGGAGTTCCTGGTCGAGCGGGGCTACGAGCCGCTCTACGGCGCGCGTCCGCTGGGCCGCGTGATCCAGGAGCTGATCAAGAAGCCGCTGGCGGAAGAGCTGCTCTTCGGCAAGCTGGTGAAGGGTGGCGCGGTGAAAGTGACCGTGAAGGACGGCAAACTCGCCTTCGACATCTCGGAAGCCCCGGCTGTGGCGCTGCCCAAGCCGGAAGCCGAGGGCGACGACGATGCCGGAGAGAAGGCACCGGAGGAAGTGCATTAAGCGGGGACGCCAGGGGCTTGCCTCTGGCCCCAGAACTAAAAAACGGCGCCTTTGGGCGCCGTTTTTGCGTTTAGGCTTTGCGTAAAAATTCCTGCTTCAGCATGTAACCACCATGCTCCACCGCATGGTCGCCGCTGCCATTGAGGCGGATGCCCTTGAGCTTGGTGCCGACCTTCAGCGTGGTGGAGGAGCCCTTCACCTTCAAATCTTTGATAATGACGACCGTGTCGCCATCGGCCAGCACGTTGCCGTTGGAATCGCGCACGATCTCAGCTGCGTCCTCGGTCGAGGCGGCTTCGCCAGCGGGCCATTCATAGCCGCAGGTGTCACAAACATAATTAGCACCCTGGCGATGGACATCTTCCAGTGTGCATTGCGGGCAGGCGGGGTGGGTATTGCTCATGCGCGGGATAATAGCGCGCCACCTCCCCCCGGCACAATGCGGCACTGGTAAACCGGCAGAGGCTGATTATCTCCTTACTGCGTACAGACTTCCAAAACCGAAAGGAATTTAAGGCAATGGCCGCGGAAAAGTTTGAAAAAGCGAAATGGGGTCCGTATTTTGATCGGCTGTCCAAAAAACTGACAGGGCAGGAAGCGGAAGTCAGGGTCTTGTCGCTTGGTCTTGGTGATCAGGTCGAGGCTGAATGGGTGCAGATCAGGGGTGTGACCTACGACCATAAGGATGACATCGTGGTGATCTCGCTTGAGGGTATCGAGCACATCATCCATCAGCCGAAATCGATCCATATCGATGCGCCGGAGGGCGGTTTGGCGGGGTTTGAGGTCGTGGACGCAGATGGCGTGAAATGCGTCATTCAGTTCCGTGAGAAGCTGGCCTTGCCCGCGCCGGTTTAAATCAAAGAGGCGGATGGAGAATCTTTCTCCGCGAGCGCCGTGCTGGCTTGGACGGGGTCTTGCCCCGGCTGATTCGCCCTAGCCGGTCCGCCATGGCCTCGTTACACTCGCGGCCATGGCGGATCTCACCCCTTGCCCTTGCGGCTCCGGCCTGCGGCGTCTGCGTTGTTGCGCCCTCGACTTTGCCGGGCTGAGTCCGCAGGAGGCCACCAACGCGCTGGTGCCGATGCTCGCTCAAGCCGAGGCGGCGCTGAATGCAGGGGACATCGCCGCTGCGGAGAACAACGCCCGGCATATGCTGGAGCTGGCACCGGGGCGGGAGGATGCGCTGCTGTTCCTCTACCGCACCAGCCGCCAACAGGAGCGGATGCAGGCCGCCGAGGTGCTGATCCGCCGTGTGGTGGCGCTAAACCCGAACAATTTTTACGCCACCAACGAGCTGACGCTGCTGTTGCTTGGCAAGGGCGCGCTGGCAGAGGCGGAGGTGCACGCCCGCAACGCCATACGCATCGCGCCGCAGAACGCGCAGGCGCATAACCTCATGGGGCTGGTGCTGACGGAGGCGAACCGCCCGTTGATCGGCGAATACCATTACCGCCGCGTGTTGGAGCTGGCCGAAGGCGAGGAACCAATCACTTTGGCCAACCTAGCCTGGAACCTCAAGAACCAAGGGCGCATCGACGAAGCCCGTGCCCTGTACCAGCGCTCGATGGCGCTGAAGCCCGGCGTGCCGCAAACCGTGCTGGGCTTCGCCAAGATGGAGGAAGCGGATCGGAAATTCGGTGCCGCCCTGGCGCTGCTGGATGAGGCGGAGACCCTGCTGCCCGATAACCCCAGCGTGCAGCTCACCCGCGCCACCGTACTTTCCCGCCTGAAGCGCACCGAGGAAGCGCTGGCCATTTTGCATGAGCCGGAGGATGGCCAGCGCCGCCTTGGCCCGGCGGAAATGTCCGAGAAGGGCCGTCTGCTCGACCAGATGGGCCGCTATGATGAAGCGTTTGCCTGCTTTGAGGCTGGCAAGGCCCGCGCCGTGGAGATGGGAGCACGCACCTATCTGGCCGAGGCGGCCGCGGACCAAGCGGCGCGGCTGAAAAGCTTCTTCACCGGGCGGCGGCTGCAAACCCTGCCGCGCGCCGAGACCCGCCTTGGCATGCCGCAACCTGTGTTCATCGTCGGCTTCCCGCGCTCGGGCACCACACTCATTGAGCAGACGCTGACCGTGCATCCGCGTATCGCGGCGGGCGATGAGCTGCCTTATATTAATGACATCACGCAGATCATGCCCCGGCTGCTGGCCAGTCCGCTGAACTACCCGGAGGCGCTGGCCGAGTTGTGGATGGGCGATCAGCGCGATGGGCTGAACGAGCTGCGTGACTACTACCTGAACCGTGCGGCCAAATCCGGCGTCTTCCGCGAGGGCGCGGATGTCTTCACTGACAAGATGCCGCTGAACGAGATGCATCTCGGACTCATTGCGCTGCTGTTCCCGGCTTCGCCGGTTATCCACGTCATTCGCCATCCGCTGGACGTGCTGCTCTCGGTCTATTCCAACCACCTCACCCACGGCTTCTTTTGCGCGGCGCAAATGGAGAGCATCGCCCGGCACTATAATCTGGTGGCGGATCTCATCGACCATTACCGGCGGAATGTGGACCTGCGCTATTTGCCGGTGCGCTATGAGGACATGGTGGTGGACCAGGAAGCCAATGTGCGGAAGATCCTGGACTTCATTGGCGTGGAGTTCGATCCGCGCTGCCTGAGCTTCGAGACCAACACACGCTACGCCCGCACCGCCTCCTACGCCCAGGTGACGGAAAAATTATATGACCGTTCGCGCTACCGCTACCGGCCCTATCTCAAACATCTGGCGCCGGCGCTGGAAACGCTTAAGCCTGTCATCGAACGCCTGGGCTACACCATAGACACGCCGGAATAAGGAGACACCATGTTCAAGCAGCCATTCACTGTCGCGGTTTTCATCACTCTGGCCGGGCTGGTGCCGTTTCTTGCCCTTGGCGCCGTCGTGCTGCTGGACCCGCTGGCTTCGGAGACGGCCATCCAGGTGCTGATCTCCTACGGTGCCGTCATCCTTTCCTTCACGGGCGCGGTGCATTGGGGCTTTGCCCTGCGTGACACGGCGCACCCGGTGAACGGTACGCCGCTCACCCCCGCCACGCTGGGGGCGGAGCGGCAATTGCTCATCTTCGGCACCGTGCCCGCTATCATCGGCTGGGTGGCGCTGTCCTTGATGCTGCACTTCAACGCTCCGGCGCTGGCGCTGTTCCTGCTGCTGGCCGGGTTCTTCATCACCGTGGTGGTGGAGAGCATCGGCCGCGGACGTGGAGTTGTGGCGGCCAATTACCTGGCGCTGCGTTGGGCGGTGTCGGTGGTGGTGTTGCTGGTGCTGGTGGCGGTGCTGTTTGCGGTGCTCACCGGCATGCGGGTGGGCTAAGCCACGGTAAAGCCCGCGCCCTCAATGGCGGAGGCATAGTCCTTAGCGGTGGCGCTGCCGCCGATGGTGACAAGCTTGGTGGTGAGGTCAGCGGCGACCTCCGCCTTGGCGTCAACGCGGTGCACGGCCTCGGTGATGGAACGCACGCAGGACTGGCAGTCCATATCCGGTACGGTGAATTGCTGCTTGGTGGTCATGGCGGGATCTCCTTGAAAGATACAGCATCATAAGGGTAGCCACCATGGCAAGGTCAAGCCTTGACCCTACCATGGTGGGAACCCAATATTGACCGCATGGACCAGCATCTCTCCCCACGGCGTATCGAACTCACCATTGGCGGTATGACCTGTGCCAGCTGCGTCTCGCGGGTGGAGAAGGTGCTCAAGCGCGTGCCTGGCGTGGAGGAAGTGTCGGTGAATCTGCTCACCGGCATGGCGCATGTGCAGGCGGGGACGGAGGTGGAGGTACCGGCGCTCATTGAGGCTGTGTCTCGCGCCGGCTACACCGCCGCTCTGCCTGAGGCGACGAAGCCCGAGACTGGCGGGCGCGAGCTGGTGGAACTCATCGCCGCCTTCATTCTCGCGGCGCCTGTGGTGCTGGGCATGGTGCTGCGCGTGCCGGATGTAATGCAGTTGGTGTTGGCCAGCGTCGTGCAATTCTGGCTGGGCGCGCGCTTCTACCGCGCCGGGTGGGCGTCCTTGCGCGAGGGCAGCGGCAACATGGATCTGCTGGTAGCGCTGGGCACCTCCGCCGCCTATGGGCTCTCGGTCTGGGATTTTTATGCGGGCGGGCCGGTCTATTTCGAATCCGGGGTGGCGATTATCGCCCTGGTGCGGCTGGGCAAGTATCTTGAGGGGCGGGCCAAGCGGGACGCGGCCAAGGCCATCGCCGCGCTGCAAACCCTGCGCCCGGATGTGGCGCATGTGCCGGGCGGCGGCGATGTGAAGGTGGCGGGGCTGGTGCCGGGCGACGAGATAGAGCTGCGCCCCGGCGAGCGCGTGCCTGTGGATGGCGTGATTCTGGATGGCGCGGGCAGCCTGGATGAGAGCCCCGTGACGGGCGAGGCCCTGCCGGTAACGCGCGTGGCGGGCGACAAGCTGCTGGCGGGCACGCTGAACCTCAACGCCGTGCTGCGCCTGCGCGTTACGTCCCTGGCGGGGGAGAGTTTTCTGGACCGTATGGCGCGGCTGATCGAGGAAGCCCAGGGCTCCAAGCCGCGCGTGCAAAGGCTGGCGGACCAGGTGGCCGCAGTGTTTGTGCCCGTGGTGGTGGCGCTGGCGGTGCTCACGCTGGTGGGCTGGCTGCTGCATGGCACGGCCTATCCGCGCGCCATCATCAACGCCGTCTCGGTATTGGTGATCGCCTGCCCCTGCGCGCTGGGGCTGGCGACGCCGGCGGCGATTTTGGCGGGCACTGGCGCGGCGGCAAAGCGGGGGATTCTGTTCCGCAATGCCGACGCGCTGCAGGCCGCCGCGCATGTGAATATTGTGGTGTTCGACAAGACCGGCACGTTGACCACCGGCCAGCCGCGTTTGACCCAGGTGCTGACCTTCAGTGACATGCCGGAGGCACGGGCGCGGGAGATTGCCGCCGCCCTGGCCGCCGGGGACACGCACCCCTTAAGCGCCGCTCTGCGTCTGCCCGGTGTGGCTCCGGCGAATGCTGTCTCCGTGCTGCCCGGCAAGGGCGTAACGGGCGAGGTGGGCGGCCAACGCTACGCGCTGGGCTCCGCCACGCTGGTGCCGGGTGCCCCGGCGGCGGCGGATCATGCCACCTGGTCTTATCTGGGGCAGGAGGGTGGCGCGGCCCTGGCTGGGTTCGCGTTTACCGACACCATCCGCCCAGATGCGCAGGAGACCGTGGAAAGGCTGCACGCCATGGGTGTGCGCACCGCCTTGCTCACCGGAGACCGTCAGGCGGCAGGCGAGGCGTTGGGGAAAGCCCTGGGCATAGGCAGTGTAACCGGCGGGGCCAGCCCGGCGCAAAAACGCGACAAGATCAGCGAGCTGCGCGCGGCGGGCCAACATGTGGCGATGCTGGGGGACGGCATCAACGACGCCGCCGCCTTGGCCGTGGCCGATGTCGGCATGGCCATGGGTAATGGCGCGGATGTCGCCATCGAGGCGGCTGACATCTCGTTGCTGCGGCCAGAGCCGCTGCTCGCCGTGGCGGCCTTGCGCTGGGCGCGCAAGACTTGGGCCGTGTTGGTACAGGGGCTGTTCTGGGCGATGATCTACAACGCGCTGGGCATTCCTGCGGCGGCGTTCGGCCTGCTCAGCCCGGCGCTGGCGGGCGGAGCCATGGCGGCGTCGTCGCTTTGCGTACTTGGCAATGCGCTGCGCTTGCGCCATTGGAGCATCAAATGACACTGGTAACGATTGCCCAGGCATCGGCGGCGACAGGTGTGTCGCCGAAGATGATCCGACACTATGAAAGCATCGGGCTGATCGCCGCGCCGTTGCGCACGGAGAACCGTTATCGCCATTACAGCGAGGCGGAACTGCATGAGCTGTCCTTTATCCGCCGGTCGCGGGATCTGGGCTTCTCCTTTGAGGATATCCGCCAGCTGCTCAGCCTGTGGCGGGACAAGGGCCGCAGCTCGGCGGAGGTGAAGGCGATTGCGTTGCGCCACATCGCCGAGCTGGACGCCAAAGCCGCTGCCCTGGCCACCATGAGCCAGACACTGAAGGCCCTGGCCGCGAGCTGCCATGGAGATGATCGACCCGACTGCCCCATTTTGGAGGCGCTGGACAAACCCATGTGCTGTAATTCTTGACTTTCCGCGATAATTTGTTGATACGAGGCGCATTAAAGCTGGCGCGGCGTACGCTGGGCGTGCTCTCGCGCGCCGCACCTCAACACGAACAGGCCCAATTTTTTTTAGATACTCCCGAGACCGAAGCCGATAAACCCTTGGCGGAGACGCCCGTGCCCGAAATGGCGGAACAGAATACGCCGCAGGCAGAAGCCGCCATGCCCGAGGCTGAGCCCGAGGGCGAAGCTAAAACGGAGACGGCTGAGGAAGATGGTTTCGGCCCGCTAGGTCTCTCCGAACCGCTATTGAAGGCTCTGCACGAGAAGGGGTATTTGCGCCCCACGCCGATCCAGGCGCAGGCCATTCCCAGCGTGCTGATGGGCCGCGATGTTCTCGGCTGCGCCCAGACCGGCACCGGTAAGACCGCGAGCTTCACCCTGCCGCTGCTGGACATCCTCTCCGGTAGCCGCGCCCGCGCCCGCATGCCGCGCTCGCTCATCCTGGAGCCGACGCGCGAATTGGCCCTGCAGGTGGCCGAGAATTTTGTGCAATATGGCAAGTACCTCAAGCTCAACCACGCGCTGCTTATTGGCGGCGAGAGCATGGCTGACCAGAAGGACGCGCTGAGCAAAGGCGTGGACGTGCTGATCGCCACCCCTGGCCGCCTGATCGACTTGTTCGAGCGTGGCGGGCTGATCATGCGCGATGTTGGGGTGCTCGTTATCGACGAGGCCGACCGCATGCTGGATATGGGCTTCATCCCCGATATCGAGCGCATCGTGACCATGCTGCCGGCCAAGCGCCAGACACTGTTCTTCTCCGCCACCATGGCGCCAGAGATCCGCCGCTTGGCCGACGCCTTCCTGAACAACCCGAAGACGATCACCGTCTCCAAGCCGGCGACGGTGGCTACCACCATCACCTCCGGGCTGGTGCTGGTGAATGAGCACGACAAGCGCGAGGCGCTGCGCCGGCTTATCCGTTCCGAGGACGTGCAGAACGCGCTGATCTTCTGCAACCGCAAGCGCGATGTGGATATTCTGTTGAAATCCCTGCTCAAGCACGGCTTCTCCGCCGGGGCGCTGCATGGCGATCTGCCGCAGAGTGTGCGCTTCTCCACGCTGGAGAAATTCAAGGCGAATGAGCTGCGCCTGCTGGTGTGCTCGGATGTCGCGGCGCGCGGGATCGACATTGGCGGGTTGAGCCATGTGTTTAATTTCGACGTACCACACCTTGCGGAAGATTACGTCCACCGTATCGGCCGCACCGGTCGCGCCGGCAAGGAAGGCCGCGCCTACACGCTGGCCACGCCGGAAGACCGGCTGGCCGTGGAGGCGGTGGAGAAGCTGATCAGCGCGCCGATTCCGCGCATCGCGATCCCAGGGCTGGATGTGGTGGAATGGGCCGAGGATGATGGCCGTAAGCGTGGCCGTGGCGGCCGCCCCGTTCGCGGTGGCGCCAAGGATAAAGGCGGCAAACCTGCTCCCCGCGCTGCTGCCGTTGCCGCTCCTGCCACAGCCAAGCCGGAAGCGCCGCGCGAGAAAGAGCGCGAACCGCGCCGCGCGGAGCCGCCTCGCCGCGACGAGCAGCCGCGTTACGAGGAGCGCCCCCGCCGCGAACCGCGCAATTATGACCGCCAGGATCGCCAGGATATGGGCGCGCCCGTGCTTGGCTTTGGCACGGATATTCCGGCCTTCATGCTCATCCGCCGCCGTGGGCCGCAGCCGCCCACCCCGGAAGATGATATGTCGGAGACCGAAGCCCCGGACGTGGTGCACGGTGAGGATAGCGGCGAGGGCATCGCCGCTTGAGTGGTGCGAAGGTGCTGAAGGCGCCTTCGGGCCGATTTCCCGTTGCGTATGACGATTGGCTGAAACCCAAGGTCTAAGCGATGTGTTTGCGCATTTCGCACTTTTGACGCTACCGGAGTAGCCATGACTCACTGCCAGCATTACGGCATTTGCGGCGGTTGCGCCGTGGATGACCGCCACGCCATCGACAAATTTTCACTCCTGCAAGACGCCCTGGCGCGCGCGGGGTTTTTGGACGCGCCGGTAGCGCCGTTGGTGGAAGTGCCATTGGCCACACGCCGACGGGTGGATTTGGCGGCGACGCGCAAGGGCACGGACATCTTGCTCGGCCTGCACAAGGCACGTGGCGCGGATGTGGTGGACATGCGCGAATGCGTGCTGCTGCTGCCCGCGATCTTGCCGCTGCTGCCGCCCCTGCGTGACCTGCTGCGCAGCTTGCAGGCGTTCCGCCGCGCGGGCTCGGTGGTGATTAATTATCTCGATAACGGACCGGATATTCTGCTCCGGATGGATGCTGAATTCACCCTCCCCGACCGGCGCAGGATTATTGATTTTGCGAAGGCGCATGGCGCGCCACGCATAGGCATTGCCGTGGGGAATGACGTGCCGGAACCAGCGATTATTCTGGCGAATCCGGTGGTTGATTTCTCCGGCGTGAAGGTGGAGCCGCCGCCGGGCGGGTTTCTGCAAGCCAGCCGCGAGGGCGAGGCGGCGATTCTGGGTGCGGTGCTGGCGGGTTTGCCCAAGCTTGCCGCCAAATCCCGCGTGGTTGAATTATTTGCTGGCTGCGGCACGCTCTCTTTCGCGCTGGCCCAGCATGCGCGGGTGGAGGCCTATGAGGGCGACGAGGCCGCCGTGGCCGCGGCGGAGAAGGCGATCCGCGCGCAGAACCTCACCGGGCGGGTGAGCATCGCGCGGCGCGACCTGCACCGCCGCCCGCTGCAAGCCGCCGAGATGGCAAAAGCCGCCGCCGTGGTGCTGGACCCGCCTTTTGCCGGCGCCGCCGCGCAGATGCGCTTCATCGTGGCCAGCAATGTGCCGCGTGTTATCTACGTGAGTTGCAACCCGGAGGCCCTGGCGAACGATATTTCGCTCCTGCGCCGCGCGGAGTATTCAGTGCTGTCCGCAACGCCTATCGACCAGTTTCCGTTCTCGGAGAATTTGGAGAGTGTGGTGGTGTTGGGGAAGGGGAAGTGAGCATTGTTTTAATTTTGCATGAAAGTGGCGAACTCAGCTATTTTTCCGTTTGAGTCGACCATTCTCTTTATGAAAAATTCTCGATCTTTCTTGATTAATCCAGAAATTTTATGTGTTCTGATTTCAGGCAGGCAGTATAAGCTGGATTAACTGAAGACTCATTCTGAGTGAATTCGATGGCAGGGTACGAAAGCGAGTTAATTGTTAAATGAAAATGAAGTGGCGGCAAGATAGGCTTCCTCAGTAAGGGGGTAGTGTTCTCCCTACCCCTGCTTCCAGGTCAGCCCCTCGGCCTTCCACCCCGCCACAGTCCCCCGGTGCCCGCGCGCATCGGTTGGTCCCTCAAATCCGTCCTTCACGTTGTAAACGTGCTTGAACCCGGCGGCCTTGGCGGCCTGTGCGGCTGCCATGCTGCGTGCGCCGGAGCGGCAAATGAAGTAGATATGGTCGTCTGGCCCGACATTCGCCGTTGCCAGTGCTTCCATGAATTTAGGGTTTAGCTGCATGGCGGGATAGACCTGCCACTGCACCAGCACTGGCTGCTTGCCTGTCTGGCTCAGCTCGGCCAAGCCGACG
>JAQUAC010000360.1 GCA_028687415.1 Acidocella sp.
CGCGAGCGCAAGGCGCAAGAATATATTACCGGCCGCTTCGGCTGACACGAAAGGCCACCCTATGCCCGACGAACCCAAACATATCGTCTCCAGCTTCGAAGCTGACCTGAAAAAACTCCGCGACATGATCGCCACAATGGGCGGGCTGGTGGAGCGTGCCGTGGCCGACGCCACCACCGCCCTGCTGGAGCACGACCCGGACCTTGCCACCCGAGTCATCGAGCAAGACCCCAAGATCAACGCCGAGCAGCATGCCGTGGAGCAGTTCGCCGTGCGCCTGCTGGCCCTGCGCCAGCCGGTGGCGGACGATCTGCGTCAGGTCATCCAGGCGTTGAAAGTAGTCACGGACCTCGAGCGCATCGGTGACTACGCCGCCAACATCGCCAAGCGCAGCATCGTTATCAATCAGGTCGCCTCGCGCTTCCCGCTCTCCGGCGTCGGCCAGATGGCCATGCTGGTGCAGCAGAACCTGAAATCCAGCATCGACACCGTGGGCGAGGCCGACCCGCAAAAGGCCATCGCCGTGTGGCGCGCCGACCAGATGGTGGACGATCTTTACAACACCATCTTCCGTGAACTCATCACCTACATGATGGAAGACGCGCGCAACATCACCGCCTGCACGCATCTTCTGTTCATCGCCAAGAACATTGAGCGCATCGGCGACCACACCACTAACATCGCCGAGCTGACCTATTACGCCATCACCGGCGAGTCCCTGCCCGATTTCCGGCCCAAGGGCGACCAGACCTCCGCCTATATGCACAATAACGGCTAAAAATGTCCGACCTGAACAAGCCCTATATCCTCATTGTCGAAGACGAAGCCCCGCTCGTCACCCTGCTGCGCTATAATTTGGAGAAGCAGGGCTTCCGGGTGGAGGATGCGGGAGATGGCGGCGAGGCGCTGACGCGCATCACCGAGGCGCCGCCGGATTTGCTGCTGCTGGACTGGATGCTGCCCACCATGTCCGGCATTGAGCTGTGCCGCCAGCTGCGCCGCCGTCCGGCCACGCGCACACTGCCCATTATCATGCTCACCGCCCGGGCCGAGGAGCAGGACTCCGTCCGTGGGCTGGACACCGGGGCGGATGACTACATCACCAAGCCTTTCTCCACCGAGGCGCTGATCGCCCGCATCCGGGCATTGCTCCGCCGCTCCGGCTCGGTACCTACCAAGCTCAAGCTCAATTTCCATGACATCTCGCTGGACCCGTCCTCGCACCGCGTGCTGCGTAATGGCCGCGCCCTGCATCTCGGCCCCACGGAATTCCGCCTGCTGGAATTCTTCCTGCGCCATCCCAAGCGCGTATTCTCGCGCGAGGATGTGCTGAACGCCGTATGGGGGCGGGATATCCATGTGGAGCCGCGCACCGTGGACGTGCATATCCGCCGCCTGCGCAAGGCCATTAACGGCCCTGGTGAAATCGACATCGTCCGCACCGTCCGCGCCGCCGGTTACGCGCTGGACCTAGACGAAGTCGCCTAGCCCTTTTCAAAACAGCATCGCCAGGGGCGTTTCGGACGCGGCTAGCCGGCTCCTGGCAGGGCCGATGCAGACATCATGGTCTCCGGCCCCAGCAGCCTGCACTCTCCCCGCAGGCTGAACAGCACCCAGGCAACGGCACCACCCGACCGCAACAGCCCGGCCCGCTCAAAGCCCTGCGCCAGCGCTCGTGTCGCAGCTTCCGGGGTAAGACCGTCTGGCAAAGGCTGCGGCACCTGAACCGGCCCAACACCGGGGAACATCGCCGCGACGATCGCCGCGACCGCAGCCGCAGCCGCAGCCGCACAACCAGCCGCCACGGTAATAGCATCCACCTCGCCATCGGCGGATTTCCAGCCGGTGCTCGCCAGGGCCTGGGCGCTGCCCGGCCAAGCCCGCGGCAGCCGCCCGGCCAAAAGTGGCCGCCACGGCCAGTCTATCGCCTCCGCCGTGAAGCTCTGCCCCTCGACCAGATGCAGCGCCACCGCACCATGGTTATTCACGAACGCCCGGTCCAGCAGGCCCGTCACGCGCATGGCATCCAGCAACTCATCCGCCACAGCCCCAGCCAGCGCCGCCACCGGCCCGGCGCCATGCGGCACGGCTGCATCCGCTGCCAGCGCCCGCCGCGCCACCATGCCCTCCAGCTTGGCCCCGGCCAGATCCAGAAGCACCTCCCTTGCCCGCGCGATCGCCGCGTCATAGGCGCGGCCCACTACGCGCGGCCGCCCATGCGCCTGAATGACCGCATCCACCGCCCCGTGCCGCAAATGCAAGCGCTTGCCATCGGGTAGCCACGCCACGCGCAACCTGCCGCTCACGGCGTGGCCACGCGCCAAACGCCGGCGGCTGTCCTGGCAGCTTGCTTTGTTACGGATAGCATACGGCTCATAGCCCTGGGATATAAGCCGCAGCCGCCAGGGGCAAGATTGAAGACCTTACCCTTTGCGGAAACGCATAGGGTCGATCTCGGGAATAATACTGCCCGCCGCGCCGGGGTCCTCGCCCCTGATCATTGCCGCCACCAGCACGCAAGCGGCGGGGGCCGTCTGAATGCCGTAACCGCCCTGGCCCACACACCAGAAGAAGCCCGTCGTCGCGCTGTCCCAGCCGAAGGCGAGGCGCCGGTCTGACGTAAAGGTCCTCAGCCCGGCCCAGCTATGCTCCACCCGCCG
>JAQUAC010000361.1 GCA_028687415.1 Acidocella sp.
TGCTGGCATGAAGGGGCGCGTCGCCGCCGCCTTCTCCGCCCGCGCGGCGGCGTATGACGGCGTGGCCAATGTGCAGCGGCGGGTGGCCGCCCGGCTGGCCGCGCGCATTAAAGCCGCGTTGCCTGAACCGCCCGCGCGCATACTGGAAATCGGCTGCGGCACAGGGTTGCTCAGCGCGCATCTGGCGGCGCTGTACCCCCAGGCGGAGTTGGTGCTGACGGATATTTCCGCCGCCATGCTGGAGCGCGCCCAGGCACGCCTGGGCAACCACGCCACCTATCGGCTCATGGATGGCGAGTTCCCGGACATGGCGGGGCAAAAATTCGACATCATCGCCTCGAGCCTCGCCATGCAGTGGTTTGCTGATCCGCGCGGCGGCATCGGGCGGCTGGCGGCTTTGCTTGTCCCTGGCGGGCGGCTGATGTTTGCCACTTTGGGCGCGGAAAGTTTTGCCGAGTGGCGCGCGGCGCATGCGGCGTTGGGGCTGATGCCCGGCCTGCACTTCTATCCGGCAGCCAAGACTTTCCCCTGGCCGGAGGGGGTCTCCGCGACCCTGGCAGTGGAAACCATTCAGGACCACCACCCAGACGGCCTGACTTTTCTGCGGGCCTTGAAAACCCTGGGTGCCGGACAGCCCATGCCGGGGCACAAGCCGCTCACCCCCGTCCAGCTCCAGCGCGTGCTGCGAGGCTTCCGTACCGGCTGCACCGCCAGCTACCAGGTGCTCTATGGAGAGCTGCGTCAGCCTTGAGCCTCCGTTGCAAGGGGGCGGCACCCCCTTGCGGCACGGTGGTTACAGGTCGATGCCGAGCGCCTTGTCGCTGGCGGCAATGGCCGGTTGCTCGGCGGCGAGGTCCAGCCCACGCGTGAGGGCATAGTACGCCACCCCCGCAACGAGCAGGCCCGGCGCCCAGGAGATGTCCACATCGCCCAAAGCGTGGGCGATGGGCCCCTCGAATACCCCGGCAAGGTTGAAGAATGGCACGCTGGCGGCGAAGCCGATGACGTAGGCGCTGATGCCCCGCCAGCCCCAGGCGCCATAAATGCCGGTGGGGGTGAAGAAATCAGCGATGGCGTAATGGCCTTTGCGGACGAAGAAATAATCCATCAGGTTCACCGCCGTCCACGGCACCAGCAGATACAGCATCACGGAGAGCGCGGCGTAGAGCGCGTTGATGGCGTTGGCGTTGAGCATCAGCGAGATGCCGAGCCAGATGGCAGCCAGCGCCAGCACCCCCGCGATGCGCACGGTGCGCGAGAACGGGATGTTGGCGAAGCAGTCCAGCCCGGTGATGAGGGTGAGCATGCCGGAATAGGCGTTCAGCCCCATGGTGGCGGTGAGCGCCGCCACCGAGACCAGCACGGTGAGCGTGCCCAGATGCGGGATGACCGCGTTACCGGCGGCGTTGGTGGAGACCATGCCGTCTGACGCGCCAAAATAGGTGGCGAGCCAGGCCCCCAGCACGATCAGCCAGATGGCGGCGAAGGAGGCGCCCAGATACACGCTCCACACCAGCGCGGAACGGTTGCGGCCATGCGGCAGATAGCGCGTGTAGTCGGAAACATAGGGCGCGTAGGTGATATTGTAGCTGGCGCAGGCGGCGAATTGCGCCGCGAAGGCGACCCAGCCAAACGCGGTGTGCTCGGCTGGCTGCGGCTGGATAAAGCCGAGGAAGATGGCCCCGGTGATGATGACGTAGAGCGGCAGGCTGACCCAGAACAGCACGCGGAAAATGATGTGCAGCCAGTCATGCCCGAAAATGGCGACGATGGCGGCAACGGCGCAGAGCCCCATGGCGACCGCCGGAATCCCCCAGCCGAACAGATGGTTCAGCCCCTGGGAGATCAGCACCGTATCCACAACGTTGAATCCGGCGAAGGTGAACAGTGTGCCGAGCAGCGGCAAAATCACCCCCCGGTAGCCGAATTGCGCGCGGGACTGGATCATCTGCGGCAGGCCGAGATCCGGCCCCTGGCTGGCATGGAAGGCCATGAACAGCGTGCCGAACAAAATGCCAAGCACGGAGGCAAACGCCGTGGCCCCCAGCCCCAGCCCCATGCCCGGCCCGATGAAGCCGATGGCGATGGTGAAGAACTGGAAATTGCCGAGGAACCAGAATGGCCCCTGATGCGCGACCTTGCCGTGCCGCTCCGCCACGGGCACGAAGTCGATCGAGCGGGTTTCTATGCCGAGCGCGGGCCCGTTGCGGACGCTGCCCGCTTCCGTATCTGCGAGGGTTACCATTTATGCTCCCACCGGTTGGTTTTGTGTGCGATGAGCTAAACGCATATCAACCCTTCGCTATACGCAAACATAGCGGAGGCTTCGGGGTTACTTTCAAAAACAGTGAAGAGTCGCCGTCTCAGGTGGCTATGCTGCGGTGCGGCGGGCCGATACGCCTAAGCTTATCGAAGTAAATCAGGCGACCCCGGCATGGAACCACGCCTGCGGGGGGTTAAGATGCAGGCTGGCTCACAAGGGAGTGAACAGATGGACCAGCAGAAATTTCCGCAGCCGCTCAGCGGCAACATCATGCCGCGCGCGGGCGGTATCGCCTCGATGATGCGTCTGCCCGTACACGCGGACGCCGCCGGGCTGGACGCCTGCTTTGTCGGCGTGCCGTTCGACCTCGGCACCTCCAACCGCC
>JAQUAC010000362.1 GCA_028687415.1 Acidocella sp.
GGCGGAGAACGGCATCGTGGCGGAAAAAACCGCGAACTACTCCATCCTGTTCCTGTTCTCCATTGGCGTGACCAAGGGGAAATGGGGGTCTCTGGTGAACGCGCTGCTGGACTTCAAGCGCGATTACGATGCCAACGCGCCGCTGGCGCGGGTGATGCCGGCGCTGGTGCAGGGCAACCCGGTGGCTTACGGCGCGATGGGGCTGCGCGATCTGGGGCAGGGGATGTTCGCCGCGATGCGCGATGTGAAATTCTCGGAGTTGCTGCAAACGGCTTACGAATCCCAACCGCAAGCAGAGCTGACCCCCGCCGCTGCTTATGACCAGCTGATCCGTGGCCAGGGTGGGGCTGCCGGGCTCTCCGGGCTTGCGGGCGGCGTGGCGGCCACGGCCATTGTGCCGTATCCGCCGGGGATTCCTCTGGTCATGCCCGGCGAGGCGCTGGGCGCGGAGGATGGCCCGGTGCTGCGCTACCTCGCCGCCTTGCAGGCGTTCGACCGGCAATATCCCGCCTTCGCGCATGACACGCACGGCATTGAGAACGTGGACGGCGATTACCGCGGCATGAGATTCTGAACGGATTTCAGGGCAACAAAAAAGGCCAGGGGCGCAAACCCCTGGCCTTTTATTTGCGAGGTTGGCGGCTCAGGTGATCTTGACCGCGCCATTAAGGAACAGCGCCAGCGCGGCCACCGCCACGGCGAGGAGCACCACCACGCTGATGCGCTCGTATTTGGTGAAGACTGGGGCGCCGGGGCGATGCTCGCGCTGCGCCCACCAGAACACCGGAACGCCGACGGAGAAGATGATGGTGGACATCAGCAGAAATTCCGGCCCGGCGGCGTAGAGCATCCAGAGAGCATAGATGGAACCGAGAATCCCGGTGACCAGAGCATAGCGCCGGCTCTCGGAATGGGTTTCTACATAGGCTTTGTTCGACGAATACACGGCGAGATACAGCGTGCTGGCGAAATAAGGCGGCAGCACCATGACGCCGGTGATATCCACCAGCCACAGCCAGGCATTATGCGCGAACAGCACGATGAACAGCGTGGCCTGCATGACAATGCTGGAAATCCACAGCGAGGGCGCCGCGGCATGGTTCGAATTCTCGCGCGCCAGGAAGCGCGGAAATACGCCGCCCTTGGCTCCTTCATAGGGTAGCTCCGCGACCAGGATGGTCCAGGCCAGCCAGCAGCTCAGCACCGCGATGAGCAGAGAGATGTTGATGAAGATGGCACCCCATTTGCCGACCACGGCGCTCAGCACATAAGCGGCGGAGGGGTTGGCGAGCGGGGCGATGGCGCTCTGGTGCATGATGCCGAAGGGCAGGATGGAGAGCAATGAGTAGAGGACGGTGCAGACGCCCAGGCCGATAAACGTCGCTGGCCCCACTTGCGACATTTTGCGCGCGCGGTCGGAAATCACCACCGCGCCCTCAATGCCGATGAACACCCAGAGGGTGACGAGCATCGTGCTCTTCACCTGACCGAATACGCTGCCCAGCCCCTGCGACTGGCCCCAAAAATCAAACTTGAAATTGCCGCCGGTGACGAAGAACGCCATGACGATGAGCGCCGCGGTGATGGTGACGATATTGAGAAAACTCGCCAGCACGCTCAGGGCCGCGGTACGCTTGACGCCCGAGAGGACGATGCCGCACATCACCCAGATAAGAATGGAGGCACCGATAATGGAGGGCCAGTTCTGCCCGTTGCCGAAAATCGGGAAGAAATAGCTGAGGATCTGCATAATCAGCACGGAGAAGGCGACATTTCCGAAGGCCGAGCTGAGCCAGTAGCCCCAGGCCATTTGGAAGCCCGCGAACGGGCCGAAGCCAGCCTGGGCGTAGGAGTAGATGCCGGCTTTCAGGTCCGGCCGCTTGTCCGAGAGGATGCGGAAGGAGTTGGCCAGGAAGAACATGCCTATAAAGGTGATGACCCAGGCGATGATGATGGCGCCGAGCCCGGCGGCACCCGCCATGTTGGCGGGTAGGTTGAAGGAACCGCCGCCGATCATAGAGCCAACGACGACGCCGCTCAGCATTATCAGGCCGAGCTTACGGGTCTCGGGATGTGCGCTTTCATCCGTTGCCTTGGGGCGCGGCTGGGGCGCGGTGGCGGGGGCTGGTTGGTCCATGACGTATCCTTTCACTGAGCGCGGGGCAGCTGCTTTGTCCCGCACTGATTCTGGTTCCTGCAGCGCGGCCTAGTTTTCATTTATGCCGCGAACTCGGGCCAGTGTGGCAGAGGCAATGTCCTTGCGCGTTGACGTGGATCAACCTGCCCGCGCCGGAATTGCCGGCGCGGGATTGGCTCCTCGGTGCCGTGCGCGATTTATGTGCGTGGCCGATTGGCAGGAGGCCCGTGATGCCCGGTTGCATATAGCAGGCGGCGGGCCAAGGCTGTTTTAAAACAGCCTTGGCGTGTCGCTCTAGTCCCCGACAGTGCTGGCGTGGATCTGTATGGTTTCGCGGGGTTCAGTTCGGGGGGCGGGTTTTCCATATCGGCGGGAAAGGTGCTGAAGATAAGCAGCCTATAACCCTGGGCACTGAGTTGCAAACCGGGTTTCCGGGGTGGAGATGGGGACGTGCAAGGTGGGCACCCAGGTGATGATGCCGTCGGCGGCGGGGGGTAACAGCCAAG
>JAQUAC010000363.1 GCA_028687415.1 Acidocella sp.
CGCCGCCGCGCAACGCGCACAGCGCCTTTACCATAACGCGGCGAAGTGTTGCAGCATCCGGCGCCAGAATCCGCGCCAGCAACACATCTTCAAAGCAGCTTGCTCCGGCTTGCGCGCCCGCCAGGGCTTCGCGCAAGGCAGTGAGCCGTGCGCCGAATCCCACGGCAAAAATGCTGGCCACGGCGCGGGCGCCGCCCGCCACGCCCGGACGGTCCAGCTGAGCGGCAATGTCGCCTTGCAGGCGCGTTATGTCCTGCCAGAGCAAACCTCCGCCACGGCGCAGGGTGATGCGGTCATCCAGCCGCCCGGCACGCAATTGCTCGCCCATGGCCAGCCGCCCGAACACCAGACTTTCGACGCCGAGAAATTCCGCCGTTTCGGCAAGATCAATGTCCAGGGTGCGGCAGAGTGAAAATCCGTCGAACAGGATTGTCTCCTGCGGCAGATAGGCAAGCCGCGCCCCCTGCCCCACGCACAGCCTGGTGGTGACACGCGCCGGTTCCGCCAGCGCACGGTAGATGCGCTCCGCAGCCTGGGTGGTGAATACCGCGTCCGCGCCTTGTTCCAGCTCCAGCGCTGTTTCCAGAGCATCTCCTCCGGCGATGCCGCCGGAAATATTCAACGCAACCAGCTCGCAACCAGGGCCGCGCGGCAGGCGGGCTTTCAGGCAGCCCTGCTGGTAAAACCGCCATAGCCGCGTATGGGGGCCGTGCGCGCGCAGGACCAGATCCAGCCGGCCTTGCGCGCGCTGCGCCGCGATTGTCTCTACCGGCATGAAATCCATATACCGAGATTACGGATGAAACGCCGCGAGGCAAGCCCTAAACGCCCAGCGCGCTCGGCACACCATAGGCCCGGGCGGCGTAGATGAGGGGCATGCCGTCAACGCCGAAATGCAGATGCTCCACCGCGCCGAAGAACACGTGATGCGTGCCGATGCGCTGATTCAGCATCACCCGGCACTCGAACGCCGCCAGCGGGTCGGCAATATAGGGCGCGCCGGTTTTGCCTTCCTGCCAGCCGGTGCAGGCGAATTTGTCCTCCAGCTGCGCGCGCCCGGCGAAGGCATCGGAAATGCCGGACTGGTCGTGCCGCAGCACGTTCACGCAGAACACGCCGTTCTGTGCAATGGCCGCGGCCGCCGGTGAGAGGTGATGCACACAGACAAGCAGCGTGGGGTGTGGCCCATCCGCCGAGACGGAGGCCATGGCGGAGACCGTTACGCCGAAGCGCCCGGCGGGGCCATCCGTGCTTACGATGTTCACCGTGCAGGCCGTTTGGCCCATGGCGCGCAGGAATTGCGCGCGGAGATCGTCTTTCATCATGACCCCGTGTACTTTATCCAGGTGGTTTTCAGCGCTGAGAATTTCTCCAGCGCATGCAAGGAAAGATCGCGCCCGAAGCCGGATTGCCGCACGCCGCCGAAAGGGGTTTGCGGGCTTAGCGCGTCCACGGTGTTGACCGAGACTGTGCCTACGCGGAGCGCATCTGAGACGCGCAGGGCGCGGTCAAGGTCGGCTGTCCAGACCGAGGCGGCGAGACCGTAAATGCTGTCATTGGCAAGGCGGATTGCTTCGTCCTCGGTATCGAACGGCGTGACCGCCAGCACGGGGCCGAAGATTTCGTCGCGCGCCAGGGAGGAGTCTGGTGCGACATCGTCGAAAATGGTTGGCTGCATGAAGGCGCCTTGCGGGTGCAGCGGCACGCATTCGCCACCCGCTACCAATCTGCCGTTGATTTTGCCAGCTTCTACGACGCGCATCACCTGTTCCAGATGCGCCTTGTCCACCAGCGCTCCCATGCTTGTCGCCGGGTCCAGCGGGTCGCCCGGCTGATACTTGGCAGCGAGCGCCACCAACTTCTCCACAAACGGCTTCTGGATGGAGCGCTCCACCAGCAGGCGGGAATTGGCCGAGCATACCTGCCCAGCATTGAAGAAGATGCCGAGTGCCGCACGCTCCGCGGCTTCGTCGAGATTGCGCGCATCGGCGAAGATGAGGTTCGGGCTCTTGCCGCCAAGCTCCAGCCATACCTGCTTGAGGTTGGACTGGCCCGCATACTCCATGAGCACGCGGCCGGTGCGGGTGGAGCCGGTGAAGGCCAGGCAGTCGACATCATCATGCAGCGCCAGCGCCTTGCCTGCCTCGGCGCCGAAGCCGGTGACGACGTTGAGTACGCCATCCGGCAACCCGGCCTCACGCACCAACTCGGCCAGCATCAGCGCCGTGAAGGGGGAACGCTCGGAGGGTTTCAACACCACGGAATTGCCCGCCGCCAGAGCGGGGGCGCATTTCCAGGCCGCCATGTCGAACGGGAAATTCCACGGCACGATGGCGCCAACCACGCCCAGCGGCTCGCGCCGGACGATGGCGAGATTGCCGGCATCGGTCGGCGCCACCTCGCCGCCCAGCTTGTCGATGGCTTCGGCGTAATAGCGCCAGACGGCGGCAGCTCCGGGGATGTCTATGGTGGCGGCTTCCTCCACCGGCTTGCCCATATCCAGGCTCTCGGCCACCGCCAGCTCAGCCCGCCGGGTTTCAATTAATGCAGCCAGACGCAGCAGAATGTCCCGCCTCTCGGCTTGGGGTTTGCCGCGCCAGCGCTTGTCCTCGAACGCCTC
>JAQUAC010000058.1 GCA_028687415.1 Acidocella sp.
CCAGCAGCGTGCTACGGCTCTCCGCCCGCGCGGCCATGGCAGCGCGGAACGCCCCGGCCCGCGCTACAATCTGAGCCTCGCTCTCCACCCCATCTTTCCACCACCGCCCCGGCAAATGCGCGAAATCGTGATGCGGAAACTTTTCCGCCAGTATCTCCGGGTGGGAACCGATATCGCAGGCAAACGCTGTGCGCTCTCGCACCTCGTGCATCACCTCTACTGTCACCCCCGGCAGCGCCAGAAACGGTTCAGCCGTCTGCAACGCCCTTATATAAGGTGAAACAATAACATGCCTGATCCCCGCACCCGCCAGCCGCGCCGCCGCTATCCGCGCCTGTTCATGGCCCAGCGGCGTCAGCTCCGGGTCCTCTATCCCCGGGTCCCGGCGGGTCTCGGTAAAGTGCAGATTGAAGTAGCTTTGCCCGTGGCGCAGCAGAAACATGAACCATCCTTCAACTAAACCCGCTTGCCGGGCCACCTGACTTCAACTTATGTCGTAGATTAAGGCCGGATTGGCCAGCCTGGATCACCAGCTTGCTTTCATCTAAGCCTTGGCGCAGTTTCATTTTATACTCAGAGGATGCCGGTGCAGGCCAACACTTTACAATCCATGGGCGGTTTTCCCATCGCCCTTGTCGTCTTCGCAGGCATTGCCCTGTTTCTTATCCTGCGCCTGCGCAGCGTGCTTGGCCGCCGCGTCGGGTTCGAGAAACCGCCGCTCCCCCCCAGCCAAAGACCAGGCTTCAACACCGCCCCCATCATTGAGGGCCAAGCCACAGTGGTACAGCCCGGTCGCGCCGTACCGGACCCACGCTCCGCCCTTGGCGAACGGCTGATGCAAATCGTCAACCGCGACCCAAATTTCGACCCCCCGAAATTTCTGACCAGCGCCGAAACCGCCTTCCGCTCAATCGTCACGGCCTTCGCTGCAGGGGACCGCGCCACGCTCCAATCCCTGCTTAGCCCGCATGTGTACGAAACCTTCGCCGCCGCCATCCAAGCCCGCGAAACCGCCAATGAGCAGCACCGCACCGACATTAAAGCCATCATCTCCGCCACCATCGAGGATGCCGAGCTGCTCGGCGACCACGCCGCAATTATCATCCGCTTCACCTCCGATCAGGTGAACCTCACGTTGGACGCCGCCGGCAACCCGCTCAACGGCACGGAAGCCGTCACCGAGCTAGTCGATCTCTGGACCTTCGAACGCGACCTGAAGGGGCCAGACCTCACTTGGCGCCTCGCCGCGGCACGTAGCGGCTGATCATGCGTCGGCTTTACCTCCTCAGCGCCCTCGTCCTGGCCGGCTGCGTCCCAGCTGAAAACGGCGCCCTCACAGGCCCAGCAACCCCTCCCGGCACGAGGACGGACATCTCCTCCCTCCCGGGCTGGAACACCGACAACACCGCCGCCGCCCTCTCCACCTTCGTCCTCAGCTGCAAAGCCATCGCGCTCATGCCGCCGGACACCTCGCTCGGCGGCAGCGGCCTTGCGCAATCGGTGGCTGGCCAGGCGGGGCTCTGGCAAAACAGCTGTACCGCCGCGCAAGCCGTCCCTCCCGGCGACGACACCGCTGCCCGCACTTTCTTTGAAACCTATTTCAACGCCTATGCCATCAATAGCCAGGTGCTCGTCACCGGCTATTTCGAGCCAGAGGTTCCAGGCTCGAAGAATCTGGCCCCCGGCTACAAAGTACCCCTCTACGCCAAACCGGCGGACCCAGACCTCGCGGCCTTGCCCCGCGCCGCCATCGACGGCGGCGCCCTCTACCGCAAGGCGCCGGTCACAGCCTACGTCACCAATCCGGTGGACGGGTTCATGCTGCAAATCCAGGGCTCGGGCCGTATTATCCTGCCCAACGGTAACACCCTGCGCGTCGGGTTCGACGGCCAGAACGGCCAGCCCTACACTCCCATCGGCCGCATCCTGGTCGCCAATGGCGACATCGCGGCGGACGACATCAGCTACCAGAGCATTTCCGCTTGGCTCACGGCACATCCGGACCAGGCTCAGGGCATCATGGAGCAGAATGCCCGCTACGTGTATCTCCGCCCGCTCGGTAAACTGCCGGATGACCAGGGTGCACCGGGTTCGCTCGGCGTGCCGCTCACCGCCGGCCGCTCCATCGCCATAGATAAATCCTTCACCCCACTCGGCGCCCCGGTTTTCCTCAGCACCACGGACCCGGTCACCCAGGCACCGCTAGACCACCTGACCGTGGCACAGGATACGGGCGGCGGCATTCACGGGCCGGGCAGGGCGGATCTCTTCTTCGGCGCCGGGCCCGATGCCGAAAGCACCGCCGGCTCCATGCGCCAGCCTGGTCAACTCTTCGTCCTCCTGCCCAAGCCAACACCGTCCTCATGAGGCACGCCCCCCGCGTCGCCCTTTTTGTCACCTGTCTGGTCGACCTGCACCGTCCCAGCGTCGGCTTCGCCACCATTTCCCTGTTGGAACAGGCGGGTTGCACGGTCGAGGTTCCCCGCGCGCAAACCTGCTGTGGCCAGCCCGCCTATAACGCCGGAGACCGTGCCACCGCGCGGGATATCGCCCTCGGCCTGCTCGATACCTTCCTGGCCTACGACTACATCGTCGCCCCCTCCGGCTCCTGCGCCGGCATGCTCTCCAGGCACATGCCGCATCTGTTTGACAACGACCCCAACCTGCGCGCCAAGGCCGACGCCCTTGCGGCGAAAACCTTCGAACTGACCGCCTTCCTGCGGGACGTGCTGCACTTCACGCCCACCCCGCCGACGCTGCCAGCCACCAGCGCTACCTATCACGATTCCTGTGCCGGCCTGCGCGAGCTTGGGATAAAAGCCCAACCCCGCGCGCTGCTCGCCAGCGTCCCCGGCCTCACGCTGAAGGAAATGGCCGAGCCCGAGCTGTGCTGCGGCTTCGGCGGCACGTTCTGCGTCAAGTACCCTGCCATCTCCACCCGCATGGTGGCGGACAAGGCGGCTGACATTGAGGCCACAGGCGCCGAGCTTCTGCTCGCCGGGGATATGGGCTGCCTGCTCAACATGGCCGGGCGTCTGAGCCGCGATGGCGCCAGCACGCAAGTCCGCCACATCGCCGAAATTCTTGCCGGCACAGCCGCCGAAACTGATTCAATAGGTAAATCAACAGCTTAGCTGCGCTCCCTTGCCGTCAATCTGGCAAACGGCTACAGCCCGCCGCTATGGTGACAGGATGGTCTGCATGAGCACTAACTCCAATCAAACCCATGGCGGCGTAGATGCACCAGTGCGCCTCAGCGCCCTCATCGGCGTTCTCGGCGTTGTCTATGGCGACATCGGCACCAGTCCACTTTATGCGCTCCAGAGCTGTCTCGCCTATTTCACCGGCACCGGCCTGCGATACGAAGATATTTTCGGTGTTCTGTCCCTCATCTCCTGGGCGCTCATCATCACCGTCACGCTCAAATATGTCACCTTCATCATGCGGGCGGACAATAACGGCGAGGGCGGCACACTTTCCCTCATGGCGCTGGCCAGCCGGGTCGCGCGCAGCGACAAAACCCGCGGCGTCATCACCATCATCGGCGTCGTCGGGGCCGGACTGTTCTTTGGTGACGGCGTCATCACCCCGGCCATCTCCATCCTGTCGGCGGTAGAGGGCATCACTGTCGTCTCGCCGGAAATGGGGCATCTGGTATTGCCGATCTCGCTTGTCGTCATCGGTATTCTGTTCATGGTGCAGCGTCATGGCACCGCCACGGTCGGCCGCGCCTTCGGGCCCATCATGGTGCTCTGGTTTCTCACGCTCGGTGGTCTCGGCCTTGTCCAGATCGTGCATCACCCCTTCGTCCTGAAAGCCATCAACCCCTATTACGGCGCGGATTTCCTCTTCCGCCACAAGAGCCTCGCGTTTGTCACGCTCGGCGCGGTGGTGCTGGCCGTCACCGGCGCCGAGGCTCTGTACGCGGATATGAGCCATTTCGGCCGCAAGCCCATCCGCCGGAGCTGGCTCTTCTTCGTCTTGCCCTGCCTGCTGCTCAACTATTACGGCCAGGGCGCGCTGGTCATCGCTGACCCATCCACAGCAGACAACCCGTTCTACAAGCTGGCCCCGCACGTGCTACGGGTGCCGATGATCATTCTCGCCACCATGGCGACAGTCATCGCCAGCCAAGCCGTCATCACCGGCGCTTTCTCGGTCGCGCGCATGTGCGTGCAGCTTGGCCTGCTGCCCCGTATGGAGGTCCGCCACACCAGCTCCATGGAGCAGGGGCAAATCTACGTGCCGCAGATCAACACCATCCTAGCCATCGGCGTGGTGCTGCTCGTACTGTCCTTCGGCTCCAGCAACGCCCTGGCCTCGGCCTATGGCATCGCCGTCACCGGCACTTTCCTGTGCGACAATACGCTCGCCGCCTTCGTCTACCGCCGCCAGTTCGGCTGGACGCGCCTTGCCGTCATCGCCCTGTTCGGCGCCATCGGCATTACCGACTTCGCCTTCTTCTCCGCCAACTCGGTCAAGATCTTCGAGGGCGGCTGGGTGCCGCTGGCCATTGGCCTGACAATCATCATCATCATGACCACCTGGAAGCGCGGCCGCAGCCTCATCATGGCGCGCTGGGTGCAGGATAGCCTGCCGCTCGCCTCCTTCCTCGCCCGCCTGCCGCAATCACGCATCGTGCGCGTTCCCGGCACCGCGGTGTTCCTCACCGGCAATCTGGACTTCGTGCCCAACGCCCTGCTGCATAACCTCAAGCACAACAAGGTGCTGCACGAGCAGGTGTTCTTCGTCACCGTCCGCAGCCTGGATGTGCCGCATACCGACCCCAGCGAGCGTGTGCGCGCCGAGGAAGCCTCTCCCGGCATTTTCAAGATCACGCTATTCTACGGCTTCATGGAAAGCCCGAATATTCCCCAGGCGCTGGAAAACCTGTCCGCCCAGGGTATCGACTTCAAGCCAATGCAGGCCAGCTACTTCCTGGGCCGGGAAACGATTGTTCCAGCCTCGGTACCCAAGCTCCGCTTCATCCGCCGCTGGCTGTTCCTGTTCATGGCCCGCAACGCCATTCCAGCCACCGAGTTCTTCCGTATCCCCAGCGACCGCGTAGTCGAGCTGGGTGTGCGCATCGCGGTCTAAGGCGACAACCAAGGGAGCAGGGATGCCTGCTCCCGGCATGCCTGCACATCCGCCACGCAGCCGCCACGCATCCACCACTCCCGAACCTCGCGCAGCACCACGCCTAAACGCGGCCCCGCCGGTATACCCATGGCCATGAGGTCCCGCCCGTGCAGCGGAAACACCGGGCGCTCCATCCTAGTCAGGCGCTGCCGTAATTTCCCCCAGGCTGAGCCATCTTCAGCTCCAAGCCAGATGCGGTCGATCAGCACCTCCGCGTCATCCTCGGCCAAAGCCCGGCGTAAAGCCTCGTCGCCATCTTCCGGCCGCAGCGCATTACCCACCGCCAAAGCCCGTAGCCGCTCATGCTCAGCCTTGCTCAGCTTCCAGCGCACAGCAAACGCATCCGCATCACCGTGAAGCAGCGCCGCCATCCGCAACAGAGGGTCCACCGGCGCGCCCTTGGCCACCAGCGCTTGCATCCGTGCCACATCCGCGCCGGGCAGCACCAGCGCCAACACGCCGGTCTCATGCATCAGCACCAAGGCAGGGCAGGGGTCCTGCGCGCGCAAAATCAGCTTCATCTCGCTCCAAATCCGCTCCGCCGAGAGGTTTTTCACCCCCTCCCGCAGCGCCTGGATCGCCGCCACCGCCTCCGCATCCGGTTCCCCCCGCCCATAGCGGGCAAAGAACCTAAAGAAGCGCAGTATCCGCAAATAATCCTCGCCAATTCGCGCCGCCGCCTGACCCACGAACCTGACCCGGCCTACAGCCAGATCCTCCCGCCCGCCGAAATAGTCGAAAACCTCGCCATCCCGCGTGGCGGACATGGCGTTGATGGTGAAATCCCGGCGGCTCGCATCCTCTCGCCAGTCATCGGTAAAAGCGACTACCGCGTGCCGCCCATCGGTCTCCACGTCCCGGCGCAGCGTCGTCACCTCAAAGCCCACGCCCCGCGCAACCACCGTCACCGTGCCATGCGCAAGCCCTGTCGGCACCGCCTTCAGACCCGCCGCCTTCACCCGCGCCATAACCATCTCCGGCGGCAAAGGCGAGGCGAAATCCACGTCCGCCACCTTGCATCCGGCCAGCATGTCACGCACCGCACCACCCACGATCCGTGCCTCTGGCAGCGCCGCCCAAACCTCCGCCATACCAGGCTGCAGCTCGATCACGTCTCACCCCGCAACCGCCACGCCAGCTGGCGCAACAACTCCGCCGTCACTCCCCAGATCACGTGATCCTCATGCGGCCAAACAAAAAACTCATGCTCCCCACCCCGGAGAACAGCCCGCCTCAGCCGGGGCTGATCCTTGTCCAGCAGGGTCGCAAATGGCAGACAAAACACCTCCTGCACCTCGCCAGGAGCAGCCATCAGCCGTACATTTTGCTTCACCAGAGCAATAACCGGTACGATATGAAAGCCCGTGGCGGTGATGTAATCATCCATCCGTCCCAAAATTTCCGCATCCGCCGGATTCAGCCCCACCTCTTCCTGCGCTTCGCGCAGCGCCGCCGCGTCAGCCGAGGCATCCCCCGGCTCAATCTTGCCCCCCGGAAACGCCACCTGATTGACATGGTTGGGCATTTTGGCGCTCCGCCGCGTCAGCCACACACCACGCCCCGGCTCCAGCGGCACCAGCACCGCCGCCGGGCGGTTCTGCGCCGGCGCCAGCCGATTATGCGCCAGCCCCTGGGGCAAATGCCGCCGCAACTCCTCTTCCGTCATCGGAAACGCTCAGACGTCACAGCAGGACGGCAAATCACCCAGTGAAAAAAATGCCCCCTGGCTCCACACGCCCATGACCTTGCGCCCACGCAAAATCCCCGGCTCGGCCAATGCCACCAGCTCGTAATAGGTCGCACGGTTGATCCGCGCCTCAATCGGAAATCTGCCTTTACCATCACGCACATGAAGATACGGCGTCGGCTCGCAACTCAGCAAATCATGGCTGATCCGGATCGGGTGCTCCGGGCCGGCGGTCACGCACTGGTCCACATTCGTGCGGAAGCACAGCACCTGATCCTTACCTTGCCCCTTCCAGCCCAACTCCACCGCCACAAAGGGCGCATCCTCAACCTCAATCCGCCCATGCTCCGCCGGAGTTTGCAGCGTATAGCCACCATCCTCCTCACGCTTCAGCACGGTGGAGAACAGGCAAATCATCGGCTTGCGAGTGATCGGGCTGCCCTTATACAGCCAAGTACCGTCACGCTTGATCAGAATGGGCAGGTCTCCACATTCCACAGGCCGCCGAGCCGGGGTATCCGCTGCATTTCCCTGCTCCCCATTGCGCGTCACCGTCCCTTGTTTCCTTACCCTAAAATAGCCGCATCATTACGATGATATAGGTAGCATCACAAAGTAATCAAATGGGCAAGGCGGGAAGGGGGCCTGTCAGACTAATTGTCATACGAAAGCAGCATCAATTACGTAATCGCAATATAAATACACCAGAGGCGCCTTCAAACCCTTGGTGTTTTCCGGGCAAACTCGCTAAGACGCCCGCATGGAATACGATGTCATCATCATCGGCGGTGGTCATGCCGGCACGGAGGCTGCCTCCGCCGCCGCCCGCTTCGGCGCCCGCACACTGCTTATCACCCACCGGGCCGACCGGCTGGGCGAGATGTCCTGCAACCCGGCCATCGGTGGTATCGGCAAAGGACATCTGGTGCGGGAAATCGACGCGCTGGACGGGCTGATGGGCAAAGCTGCTGACGCTGCCTGCATCCATTTCAAACTGCTGAACCGTACCAAGGGCCCGGCCGTGCGCGGCCCGCGCGCCCAGGCAGATCGCAAGCTCTACCGCCAAGCCATCCAGGCGCTGCTGGCGGCACAGGCAAACCTCACCATTCTGGAAGGTGAAGCCACCGGGCTGGAACGCGATGCCCATGGGCATGTTTGCGGCGTCACCCTCGCCACCGGCCAAAATATCTCCTGCGCCGCCGCGGTGCTCACCACCGGCACCTTCCTCAATGGCATCCTGCATTTCGGCACTGAGATGCAGCCCGGAGGGCGCATCGGCGACGCCCCGGCAAAATCCCTGGCCGAAGACCTTTTGCGCCTGAACCTGCCTCTGGGGCGCTTAAAAACCGGCACCCCGCCTCGGCTGGACAAAACCAGCATCGACTGGGACGGCCTGCCCGAGGACAAGGGCGAAAACCCGCCAGAACCATTTTCGGCCCTCACCCAGGCGGTCACTAACCAGCAGATCTCCTGCCGCATTACCGGAACAACCGAGGAAACCCACCGGATTATTCGGGAAAACATCCATAAATCAGCGGTTTATGGCGGAAACATCGCCGGGCGCGGGCCACGCTACTGCCCATCCATCGAGGACAAGGTGGTGCGTTTCGCCGAAAAGCCCGGCCACCAGATATTCCTGGAACCTGAGGGGCTGGATGACGACACCGTCTACCCCAACGGCATCTCCACCTCACTACCCTTAGATGTTCAGGAATTGCTCGTCCGCTCCATCCCAGGGCTGGAACACGCGCGCATCATCCGCCCCGGCTATGCGGTGGAATACGATTATATCGACCCACGCGCGCTGGACCATTCGCTACAGGTGAGGGCGTTACCCGGCCTATACCTTGCCGGGCAGATCAACGGCACCACAGGCTATGAGGAAGCTGGCGCGCAAGGCCTCATCGCTGGGCTGAACGCCGCCCGCGCCGCTGGCGGCAGCCCTCCCGCCACGCTGGGCCGCAACCAGGCTTATACCGGTGTGCTGATCGACGATCTGGTAACCCAGGGCGTCACCGAGCCGTACCGCATGTTCACCTCCCGTGCCGAATACCGCCTGCAATTGCGCGCGGACAACGCCGAACTGCGCCTAACCCCCTTAGGACTAGGCTGGGGCTGCATCGGCTCCAAACGCGCAACCATCTTTGCAGCATTACAGGATGAAATCGCCAGCTATAACGGCAAACCGGAAGGCGAGGGCAGGGGCGCCGATATTCTCCGCGCCGACCTGCATTACGCCGGTTACCTCTCCCGCCAGGACGCCGAGATCAAAGCCCGCGCGCGGGACGAAGCTGTGCTGATCCCGGATTCCTTCAGCTACGCCCAAATCGGCGGGCTTTCTGCCGAACTGCGCGAGAAACTGGAACGAGTTCGCCCGCAAACTCTTGCCGCCGCTGGGCGGATCGAGGCCATGACCCCCGCCGCGCTCGGCGCCATCTTCGCCGCACTGAAAAAATCCCGGCGGGCCGCATGAGCGAGGCTAAGCTCCGGCAATTCGCCGCGCTGGTGGAAAAATGGTCGCCCAAGATCAATCTGGTGAGCAAATCAGACCTGCCGCATATCTGGGAAAGGCATGTGCAGGACTCACTGCGCCTGCTGCCCTATATCCCCGCCAACACGCCCCGCGCCATCGACCTCGGCTCCGGCGCAGGCTTTCCCGGCATGGTGCTGTGCATCGCCACCGGCATCCCCTTCGAGCTGATTGAGTCAGATACACGCAAGGCCGCCTTCCTGAAGGAAGCCGCCCGGCTCACCGGCGCACCGGCCAAAGTCCACAACACCCGCATAGAGGTAGCACCCGTTGAACCAGCCCCGCTGATCACCGCCCGCGCCCTGGCAGCGTTGGATAAACTGCTCGGGCTCGCCACTCCGCATCTGGCGCCCGGCGGGGTTTGCCTCTTCCCCAAAGGCCGCGGCTGGCAAGCTGAATTGACGGCTGCAAGCCCCCTCTGGCACATGAACGTCGAACGCATTTCACCCTCCGAATGGGGGGAAAGCTGCATCCTGAAAGTGAGCCATATCCGCCATGCCGGAAAAGATTAAGCGCCCGCGTATCATCGCCGTGGCCAACCAAAAAGGCGGTGTGGGCAAAACCACCACCGCCATCAACCTCGCCGCTGCCCTCGCCGTCGGCGGCTTGAAAATCCTGCTCCTGGACGTCGACCCGCAGGGCAATGCCAGCACCGGCCTCGGCATCGAGCATAGCGCCCGCAAGGGAGGTTCCTATGATCTGCTCGCGGGAGACGCAACGCTAGCGGAAGCAACGATAGAGACCAGCGTTGAAAACCTCTCCATCGTGCCCGCAGTGCCGGACCTCATCGGCGCCGATCTTGAATTTGGCACCGTCGAGCGCCGGGAGTTTCTGCTCCGGGATGCGCTACTTAGCCAGAGCGATGCTGATATTATCTTCATCGACTGCCCACCCGGCCTCGGCCTGCTCACGCTGAATGGGCTGGTCGCGGCGGATGCGGTGCTCGTCCCGCTCCAGGCCGAATTCTTCGCCCTCGAAGGCATTTCCCAGCTCATGCGCC
>JAQUAC010000059.1 GCA_028687415.1 Acidocella sp.
GCATCCACCGTCAGCACATCCTTCATGATAGTCTGGCCCATCTTTGGGTGCCCAGCACCCAACCAACTGCACAGCGTCTGCAAAGATCGCTGTTTCATCAGCCTCAAGCTGGTTCAGTAAATTTTCATATACCGTGATAAATGCCGCCTGCTTGCGCGATAGCACCTTGGCCTTGCTATGCTGCCTGCCCAGCCGGTGCAACAGCGCGATCAGGCTGGTATTCAATACCAAATTCCGCCACGATCCAGGTAACGAGTTTGGCTTGCTGTTCATTGCTCAGGCGACAAGCCCTGCCCTCATAGCCAAGGTTCGTCAGCCCCTCGATCCCGTCCTGCTCATACAGCAGGCGCCATATACGGATCGTATCATCATCCAGCAGCAGAACCTTGGCCACTGCCGCGTAACTCATACCCTTATCAAGTAAACCAGAGCCTTCGTACGCCGAACCAAACGATGCGCTGCCGAGCCGTCCTGCGCCAGCTCGATTAGGTCGTATCGCGATTCACAATCCAGGAAACCTTGATGCTTTATGCCAGCAATAAGAATCTACCCCACTGCCAAGGGCAAGTGGAAAACCGGTTCTCAATGAGTCGGGGTACAGATCTCATCAACGCACCAAGACTAACCAGCCTGCCGGGCAAAGCAGTTCCAGCAGCGCTCAAATTCGGGGAAGGCCACGCTCAGCCATCGTCTTCACAAAGTCACGCAAGTTCAGCTTGTAGCACAGATACCAGTGCACACACAGGACGATGATCTTGCGTTCAAAGTGCTGCCCCTTGAATAGCCTTATCAAGACAGGCTGGGTATGTAGCTATCTCACTCGTCCTGCGCGCTCATTAGCCCACGTAATATCAATCACTTGAAATTGCACCAGAGCCGCCTGAGGCGCTGTGCCGGCCATCCGGCACAACCCTCGACATTGCACACGACCAGGGCGGACCGCCATTCACTCAGCGGACATTGGGTCTAGACAAACCGCTGGGCAGACAAGCCGACATCAGACGTTCTGGAGGCCCAAAACCGCTGCCGTTAATGCCCGTGTATGGCGGCAGGAATCGGCATCGCGTTTGAGGTCAATCCCCCAGGTTGGCATGATCTGAAGTAGCTTCGGCAGCCAGTCATCCTGGGTCAGCCGCTCCGCAAAACATTTTTTCAGCACTTCCAGGGTGATGAAGGCTGCCGTGGAAGCGCCAGGCGAAGCGCCCAGCAACGCGACCAGCGACTTATCCTCAGCCGCGATAATCTCGGTTCCAAACTTCAGATAGCCGACCCGGTCCTTATCCGGCTTGATAATCTGCACGCGCTGCCCGGCCACGGCTTCCTTCCAATCGTGCCGATTGGCCTTCGGGAAGAAGGAGGTAAGCATCTCGAACTGGTGCGCGCTGGATTGCAGTACCTGGCCGATCAGATATTCGGTGAGTTCAACATTATCCTTGGCCACCTCTAGCAGCGGCGCGACGTTGCCAGGCCGGATGGAACGGAACATGTCGGTCAACGAACCATGTTTCAGGAATTTCGTGGAAAATCCTGCATAAGGGCCAAACAGCAGCGAGCTCTTTCCACCTACAATGCGCGTATCCAAATGTGGCACCGACATAGGTGGTGAGCCGTGCGGCGCCTTGCCGTAAACTTTGGCATGGTGACGCGCACTCACCTCGTCCACGTCGCAACGCAGCCAGATGCCGCTAACGGGAAAACCGCCGTAGCCGTGGCCCTCGGGGATGTCGGATTTCTGTAGTAGCTCCAGAGAACCACCGCCGGCACCAATGAAGACGAATTTGGTGGAAATTTCAGCGGACGCATCCGCCCCGACAGCGTGAGCCTCAACCAGCCAACGTCCACCGGCGTCACGCTTCAGCCCCTTTACCTTATGCTTGTAGTGGACCGTAACACCGGGCTGCGCGGTCAGATGCTTGAACATTAGCCGGGTCAACGCCCCGTAATCAACATCTGTGCCAGTAACCATGCGGGTCGCCGCGAATGGCTCTTCATCCCCGCGCCCATCCATGAGCAACGGTGCCCAGCCGGCAATGGTGGCGCGATCCTCGCTGTACTCCATGCCGTGATAGCAATGGTGCGCCGACATTTCCTTATGGCGGGCGCGAAGAAACTCCACGTTCTCCTTCCCCCACACAAAACTCATATGCGGGCAGGGATGGATGAAGGCGCCGGGGTCCGGAATGACCCCCTTGGACACAAGATAGGCCCAGAACTGGCGCGACAGGTCGAACTCGGTATTGACCTCGAGGGCCTTGGAAATATCGATCCCTCCGTCGGCGCGTTGGGGCGTGTAGTTCAGCTCGCAATTGGCCGCATGGCCTGTGCCGGCATTGTTCCAAGAATCGGAACTCTCCAGCCCGCAATCCTCCAATATCTCAAAGGCTACGATGGACAAATTGGGATCGAGTTCCTTCATGATCGTGCCAAAAGTGGCACTCATGATCCCGGTTCCGATGAGCACAATATCGGCCTCGGCAGGCAGCTTTGTCTCGTTCAAGAAGGATCTCCTACACGTTCAACAGGATACGGGGAAAGGTTTTGCACAGCATTCGGGCGAAAGATCAACCAGCGAAAAGTGCGCCCAACGATGCGACATTCCTGCAAGTACAAATCTGCAATTCTTTTTAATGAATTATTGCAATATCATGAAAAAGCGTAAGTTTTTCTCCGCCGCCATAGGTATTGCGATTATTTATCAGTTGGAAAGCTGCTTCCGGCTGGGTCTTGAGAGCAGCGCCCGGCCATACGCATAAACGGCCTGACAGGATTGGGACATGATCATGCCTCCTTGGCCACGGGGAGTCGTTGCGCCAGCTCGTCGACCAGCACGCGTGTGTTCTCCGAATAGTCAATTGGAACAATAACGAGATGGACGCCGCCGCCGGCAAACGCGGTCTCCAGGGCAGGCGCCAACTCGCTGGCGGTGCTCACGCGCGTTGCCCGCGCGCCATAAGCCTCAGCGTAGCGCACGAAATCAGGGTTACCGAAAGTCATGCCAAAATCAGCAAACTTATCGACCGCCTGCTTCCAGCGGATCATGCCGAAGGCGTGGTCCTCGATGATCAGGACAACGAGGTTGAGTTGGAGCCGGACCGCCGTCTCCAACTCCTGACTGTTCATCATGAAACCGCCATCGCCGCAGACGGCCATGACGCGCCGCTGCGGGTAAAGCAGTGCCGCCATCATCGCGGAAGGCAGCCCAGCCCCCATCGTCGCCAGCGCATTGTCCAGCAACAGCGTGTTCGCGACCGATGTACGGTAGTTTCGTGCAAACCAGATCTTGTACATGCCGTTATCAAGGGCGAGGATGCCGTCCGGCGGCATGACAACGCGGACATCGTGCACCAAGCGCTGCGGCGTCAGCCGGTCCTCGGTGGCGCGGTCGGCAATCCGGCTCAGGATACCATCGCGCAGCGGCAGCAGCGCCTGCGCGTGCGGAAGCCTGCCCTCGATACGGTCAGCCAGAAGCCGCAGCGAAGGACCAAGATCGCCGACGATCTCGAACTGCGGGAAGTAGACCTGTTCAACGTGCGCTGGCTGGTAACCGACATGAATGACGTTTGGCCCGTTCCGGCCCATGATGAAAGGCGGCTTCTCGACCGTATCATGACCGATTGTGATGATGAGATCCGCGCGCTCGATGGCCTCGTGAACATAGTCGCGCTCGGAAAGTGCCGCGGTGCCCATATAGAGTTCAGTGCCGCCGGGCACGGTGCCCTTGCCCATCTGCGTCGTGAAATAGGGTATACGCGTGCGCAGCACGAATTGCGCAAGGTCTGATGTCGAGCGTGGTCGCGATGCCGCGGCACCAAGCATCAGCAGCGGCCGCTTTGCCTGCAGGATCATCTCGGCAGCCCGGTCGAGCGCATCCGCACTGGCTATAGGCAGATCCACGGGATGCGGCGGGATCATCGGCACCGGCTCGCACGTTGCCGCGGCAATATCTTCCGGGAGTTCCAGGTGAACCGGCCCAGGCCGCTCCTCCTGGGCAACACGGAACGCATCACGCACCAATGTTGGAATCATCGCTGGCGAGACGATCTGGCGCGAAAGCTTGGTCAGAGGTTTCATCGACGCCACGACGTCGATGACCTGGAACTGTGCCTGCCGCGACGACAGGATGCCCTTCTGCCCGGTGATGAGAATCATCGGCATGGCGCCGAGCAGCGCGTAGGCCGCGCCGGTGGAGAAATTCAACGCGCCAGGCCCGAGTGTGGCAATGCAGACGCCAGGTTTGCCGGTAAGCCGGCCATAGGTCGCCGCCATGAAGGCGGCGGCTTGCTCATGCCGGGTAATGACGAGCTTGATCGACGATTTACGGATGGACTCGACGACATCGAGATTTTCCTCGCCTGGAATCCCGAAAATCTGGTCAATGCCCTCGTTCTCGAGAGCCGCGACCAGCAGGTCAGAGCCTTTAAGCATGCACAACCTCCTGGGCTGGCGTGGCGTCGCCGTTCATGTCCGGCAAAGAGATTTTGCCCGCACGGACTTCTTTACCTGGGAAGAAACACATTCGACTTAACTCCATGTCAGTTGTGGCTACCTCTGGCCGGGTCGGGCATCAAGACCAGCCGGGTTGCGCGGATCAACGACGATATTGCCTTCCTCGTAAAGTTCATCTTTGCCCTTCCGAGGGATATAGTCGGATTTTAGTCCTATGCAGGGCTGAGTCGAGAGGCCGTGGTGGCGAGCGCCCAGGCTGCTTGTTTGCGGCAAATGTAATCGCGGTTGGTCGTGGCCGATCAGCCCGAAAATCTTCGGTTCATACAAGTACGGATGCTCCAACCTGCGGAAACTGGCTACTATCATCCCATAGTATCGGCTGTTTAGGCAGAGAATTGAATACCTCCCACGTCTATCGGTAGGCTAAATTAGAGGTAGCGGTCTCAACCCTGGAAAGGAGGTGCGATACCGTATATCTATGCCAGTTTTGCGCACGGATGCCGTGGCACGCTATCGTGGAACCCATGTCCGATCAGCTTCCCTCAGGCGCCAGAACCTCGCCATCAACTGCCCGCAACTGTGGCCCCATCCTGTCGGTCCTGCAACCACGTCTGCCTCACAACGGCTTGGTCCTGGAAATCGCTGCGGGCGCCGGTGAGCACGCTGTCTACAACGCTGCGGCCTTACCCGACCTGAAATGGCAACCGACCGATCCCGATCCCGATGCCCTTGTCAGCATAGCAGCTTGGCGTGACCATGCCGGCTTGCCGAACCTGCTGCCACCGCTGCGGCTCGACGCGTCCGCCCCTGACGCGTGGCCAGTCGCCCAGGCCGACGCCATCGTCAATATCAATATGATCCACATTTCGCCCTGGGCGGCGACCGAAGGTTTGATGACTGGCGCCGGCCGTCTTCTGCCCGTCGGCGGGATACTTTTCATGTATGGCCCTTATATAGATCGTGACGTCGAGACGGCGGCCACCAATGTGGCCTTCGACCTGAGTCTCAGGGCCCGTAATCCGGCCTGGGGTATTCGGCGCCTGGATGACGTGACAGCGCTTGCGGTTCAGCATGGCCTTGAGTTGGCTGAGCGTATTGCCATGCCGGCGAACAATCTTGCCCTCGTCTTCTTTAAGACATGAAATTGAAGGCTCTGGCGCAAATTTTTGATTTGACTGATGCGGGGCTATGTTTTGATTATTTTTCATACACCAAGTACGGCATCCCATATCGTGGACACGGTTTCGGCATGAATTTGTAGTTTGCTGATGACGATTTGATTTTTGCGAATGCAGTGGAGGAGTTCGATGCTCGTTTGAACCTCTTGAAGCCAAGCATGGAGCACAGAAAGGCCAAGGCGATATAGCGCAAGCTCGATCCGCGCCAGCAGGCGGCGTTTACCTCCCATGGCGGATTCTGCCCGCTGGGTTGCAGCTAAGCGCCTATGGGCTGTACGCTCCGCCACAGACCGTGCATGGCGGGGATTCCATCCCTGTAGCGCTCGGTGGCAACAACGTGAACATCAAGCTGAGCGAAAAACGCTCGGCCTCGGTATGGGGCATAAATTCTGAATGAGCATCATCCTCGACCCGATCGTACTGGCTAAATCCCTTGCGGGGGGCCTGCTCATTGGCGCCGCCGCTAGCGGGCTGATTCTGGTGAACGGGCGGATCGCTGGGATCAGCGGCATTCTCGCCGGGGCCACGCGGCGCGGCGCACAGGGGTGGCAATGGGCGTTTCTGGCCGGGCTTCTCGTTGCCGGGGCGTTGGCGGCATTGGCGGGCAGCCCTATTCCGCCCGCACTCACGCAGCAGGGCTGGCCGGTGCTGGTGCTGGCCGGGCTACTGGTGGGGTTCGGCACGCGGATCGGCGGCGGCTGTACAAGCGGCCACGGCGTGTGCGGGCTGGCGCGGCTCAGCCCGCGCTCCCTGGCTGCGGTGCTGGTGTTCATGGCCTGCGCCGGGCTTGTGGTGTTCGTCCGGAGGCACGTCCTCTGATGCGCATGCTCCTCACCAGCTTTGGCTTCGGCCTGCTTTTCGGCCTCGGGTTGCTCCTCTCGGGCATGACGGACCCGGCGCGCGTGCTCGGTTTCCTGGATGTCGCCGGGGCTTGGAACCCTGCCCTCGCATTGGTCATGGGCGGGGCCGTCGCTGTGGCGCTGCCCGCCTTCACCTTGGCCAAGCGCCGCCAGAACAGCCTGCTCGGACAGCCGATCTCGCTGCCCACAAAGCGCCATATCGACGTCAGGCTCCTCGGCGGGGCGGCGATTTTCGGCCTCGGCTGGGGGCTTTCCGGCATCTGTCCCGGCCCCGGGCTGGTGCTGCTCGGCCATGCAGCACCGGGGGCGGTCGTGTTTACCCTGGCCCTGCTCATCGGCACACGGCTGGCGGAACGCGCCACCGGGGCCTAGGTTTACACTTGATTGGGGCTTAGTATAGCCCAGAAAACGACCAGACAAATATGAACGCCGGGTAACCACATGGGCATTAACAAGCAGAAACCGGGGCCTGGACCCACGGCGCAGACTTCCGCAGAGGATCTGGCGGCCATTGTCGCCAGCCTGCGCCTCTCGCGTGAGGTGACGCACAAGATCCGCCACCGGGGCTATTTGCGGGAACTGCCCTCCCGCGCCGCGCTGGTGCAGATCCGCGACGGGCTGATGGCCGCCATCTTCCCCAGTCATTACGGCTGCCCGGACCTCACCGACGAGACTATCGACTATTTCGTCGGCCATACGCTCTCGCGGTCCCTAACGGCGCTGACCGAACAGGTTCGGCGGGATTTGTTGTTTCTACCACCGGAGCAGCAGGCCGATCCGGCGGAGCCTGAAGCTGGGCGCATCGTGCGCGAATTCGCCGCGCAACTGCCCGCCATACGCGGCATGCTGGCGGGGGATTTGCAGGCTGCCTACCAGGGCGACCCGGCCGCCTCCAGCATGGCGGAGGTTCTGATCTGCTACCCTGGCATGCGCGCCATCATCCACCACCGGCTGGCGCATGCGCTGCATCTGCTGGGCGCACCACTCGTTGCCCGGCTGTTGGCCAGCATCGCGCACGGGGAAACCGGTATCGACATCCATCCGCAGGCGCAGATTGGCGGGCGCTTCTTCATCGACCACGGTACTGGAGTGGTGATCGGCCAAACCGCGATCCTTGGCGAGAATGTGCGGCTGTATCAAGCCGTGACACTGGGGGCAAAGCGCTTCACCGCCGATGCGAGCGGCGCGCTGGTGAAGGGCGAACCGCGCCACCCGATCATCGAGGATAACGTGGTGATCTATGCCGGGGCCACCATCCTCGGGCGCATCACCGTGGGGCGGGATTCCACCATTGGCGGCAATGTCTGGCTTACGCAGAGCGTGCCGCCGGGCAGCTTCATCTCCCAGGCGCAGAACCGCCAGGGCGGCGGCGAGTAAACATTCATGTGCCAGTCCTGCGCTTCCCTCTCCCGCCGCGGGTTTTGCGGCGGTGTCGCCCTTCTGCCTGCCCTGCCCGGCCCGCGCCGGCGTAACGGGCTGTTGGAACCTGCCTTGCGCGTGACCAGCACGCCTGGTGCGGCGCGCACCGTGGCGGTGACACTGGATTGCTGCCCGGGCAGGTTCGACTGGCGCATCGCCAACGTGCTGGAGGCGCGGAATATCCCGGCGACGATTTTCGTCACCGAGATCTGGATGGGGTGGAATCCGGGGCCGCTGGCATTCCTGAAATCCCGCCCGGATATTTTCACGCTGGAGAATCACGGGGCGAAGCATCTGCCGCCAGTGCTGGGCAGCGCCCCGATTTACGGCCTGCCGGTAGCGGGTACGCTAGAGGCCATCCGCGCCGAGGTGTTGGACGGCGCCGCTGCCATAACCCGCGCCACCGGGCGGCAGCCTGTGTGGTACCGGGGAGCGGCGGGGCTGTATTCGCCGGAGGCGATCCCGGCGATTGAGGCGCTGGGCGTGCGCGTGGCCGGGTATTCGCTAAATTCGGATGAAGGTGCCTCACTACCCGCGGCGAGCGTGGCAAAGCGAATTGAGGCAGCGCGAGATGGCGAAGTCATTGAGGGACACATCAACCAGCCGCATCGGGAGAGCGGCGCGGGCATCGCCGCCGGGCTGGCGGCGCTGCACGATGCCGGAGTGCGTTTCACCGGGCTGAGCCAAACGGCCCCAGCCACGGCGTAGCGCACCGCAAGGCATTACATCTGGCTAGCGTAAACCTGATAGGTTGTGCCATTCTTGACGGCCACGCCATTCCAACCCGGATGGACAGGCGTCCGCGCGGCGTCATTGGTCAGGACCGGGTTCAGTTGCGGGAAGGGATGCGTCGTGTTGGGGCGCTGCGAGGCAAGCACCACATCCGTATAGCCCTGAGCGCGGAGCTGATCGGCCAGCTTGGCCTGGCTCTCGACGCCGGTAATGGCCATGCGCACAACTGGAACCTGCGTGAACAGCGAGACGGCACTGGCGGAATGGCCAAGGCCGAATACAAGGGCGGCAACCGCAAGGGCACCGGTAAAACGAGAAACATGATGCGAGCGCATCTGGAAGTCCTTTCTGGATGAGTGCTGTCTGAGGTGGCCCTCTGGTCGCCTCTCAGAAGCGCATATGATCCCTGCTCGCGACTTTGATAATGCCTGAATCTTTTCTTAAACCTTGAACAAATAGTTCATAATCAAAAACTGCCGTAAAAACCCTGATGATTGACGCGACATTCAAAAAGCTCTGACTATTTCAAGAAAAGAACGGCTGCATTGAAGCCTTCAAAAAGCTATCCCGCCGCGCAGGGCCGGCTCCTGGCGGCGGGATGCAAAAAGCTTGATAGAGACTAGTCCTCTGGCTAAAGTAGCAAGAAAATCAACGGCCAGAAGGGAGAAACAACATCGGTCCTGACATTACGAATGTGTCGTGTAAACTTGGAAGGTTTTGCCATTCTTGATGGCAACGCCATTCCAGCCGTCATGAACCGGTGTCTCGGCAGAGTTGCCTGCAGAAGCGGGAAGCAACTGCGGCGCGGGGTTGGCGAGATTGGGATAAGACGCGGCGAAAACGACGTGATCAAAACCTTCGGCGCGGAGCTGATCTGCAAGCTGGGCCTGACTCTCAAGGCCGGAAACCGGCACGGTCACCACCGGAACCTGAGAGAATAGGCTGCCGGCCGTAGCCGAATGAGCCAGACCGAACAACAACGCCGCCGCAAGGGGGGCGGCAAATCGGGACATAGACTGCGAGCGCATTGAATAAGACCTTTCCATGATACGGCGCCCCGATTGAACGGGCGCTGGTTCGAGGTGGCCTTCCGGTCGCCTCCACGCAGGGGGATATGCTCCTTGCCGCTCGCGGCGATAATATCGAAAATTTTTCTTAAACCATGAATTATAAGTTTATAATGGGAAGAAATGGACAAGATCGCCAGAATGACCGCCTTTGCAAAGGTGGCGGAAACAGGGAGTTTCACGAAAGCCGCGCAGCAGCTCCGGTTATCGCCGACTATTATCAGCAAGCATGTGCGGGAGCTTGAGGAATCGCTCGGCGTAAGACTGCTCAACCGCACCACGCGCAAGGTAAACCTGACGGAAATCGGCAGTGTGTTCTACGAGCATTGCGCGGAGTTGCTTACTCAGCTTGAGGATTTGGAAAACGTGGCGGGGCGACTGCAATCCACGCCCAGCGGCGTGCTGCGCGTCAGCGCCCCGTTGGCCTTCGGCGCCTCGCAGGTTGCCGCTGTGCTACCGCGCTTCGCCGCCGCGCATCCCGGCGTGACGGTGGAGCTGATCCTGATGGACCGCTATGTCGACGTGGTGGAAGAAGGCTTCGACCTTGCCATCACCATGGATGAGTTGCTGAACTCCACTTACATCACCCGCCTGCTCTGCACCATGCGCACGATCGTCTGCGCCGCACCGGACTACATCGCCACCCATG
>JAQUAC010000060.1 GCA_028687415.1 Acidocella sp.
GAGGCGATCCTCGACGAAATTCCCAAAAAATACCCCGGCGAGTACATCCTGGCGGTGGAGGGCAACCCCCCGCTGAACGAGGACGGGATGTACTGCATCATCGGCGGCAAGCCGTTCGTGGAGCGTCTGCAGCAGGTGGCCAAGAACGCCAAGGCCGTCATCGCCTGGGGCGCCTGCGCATCCTGGGGCTGCGTGCAGGCCGCGCGCCCCAACCCGACGAATGCCGTGCCCATAGACAAGGTCATCACCGACAAGCCGATCATCAAAGTACCCGGCTGCCCGCCCATCGCGGAGGTCATGACCGGCGTCATTTCCTACATCCTCACTTTCGACCGCCTGCCCGAGCTGGACAGCCGCGGCCGCCCGGCCATGTTCTACGGCCAGCGCATTCACGACAAATGCTACCGCCGCCCGCATTTCGACGCGGGCGAGTTCGTGCAATCCTGGGATGACCAGGGCGCACGGGAAGGTTACTGCCTGTACAAGATGGGCTGCAAAGGCCCGACCACGTATAACGCCTGCTCCACCATCCGCTGGAATGGCGGCGTTTCCTTCCCCATCCAGTCCGGCCATGGCTGCATTGGCTGCTCGGAGGAGAATTTTTGGGATAACGGGCCCTTCTACAAGCGTCTCTCCAACACCGGCGCGCCGTTCGGCATCGAGGCCACGGCCGACGAGATCGGCGGCACCGCTGCCGCTGTGGTCGGGGCTGGCGTTGCCGCCCATGCCGGGCTGAGCGCCGTCAAGCACTTCACCCGTAAACCCACCAAACCTGACGCGCCGCAGGGAGAGCAGAAATGACTATCGTTACCCCCAACGGCTTCCCGTTGGATAATTCCGGCCGCCGCATGGTCGTTGATCCGGTCACCCGCATCGAAGGCCATATGCGCTGCGAAGTGAATCTCGACTCGGATAACGTGATCCGCAACGCCGTCTCCACCGGCACCATGTGGCGCGGGCTGGAGATCATCCTCAAGGGCCGTGACCCGCGCGATGCCTGGGCGTTCTGCGAGCGCATCTGCGGCGTCTGCACCGGCACCCACGCGCTCACCTCCGTCCGCGCGGTGGAAAACGCCCTTGGGATCCAAATCCCCGAGAACGCCAACACCATCCGCAACATGATGCAGCTGACGCTGTGGATTCACGACCATCTCGTGCACTTCTACCATCTGCACGCGCTGGATTGGGTGGACGTGATCAGCGCCCTGAAGGCCGACCCGAAGGCGACCAGTGCCCTGGCGCAGAGCATCTCCCCCTGGGGTAAATCCTCGCCGGGTTATTTCTCCGACGTCCAGGCCCGGTTGCAGCGCTTTGTCGACTCCGGCCAGCTCGGGCCGTTCATGAACGGCTATTGGGGCAACCCGGCCTATCTGCTGCCGCCCGAGGCCAACCTCATGGCCACGGCGCATTATCTGGAAGCGCTGGATTTCCAGCGCGAGATCGTGAAAATCCATACAGTGTTCGGCGGCAAGAACCCGCACCCGAACTGGCTGGTGGGCGGCATGGCCTGCGCCATCAACATGGACGCCCCGATGGGCGCCGGCGCCCCGGTGAACGTGGTGCAGCTCAACCTGGTGGCGGACATCATCTCCCGCACCATCGAGTTCATCGATCAGGTCTACGTCCCGGACCTCAAGGCCATCGCCGGCTTCTACAAGGGCTGGGATTACGGCCAGGGCCTCGCCGGCAAGAACGTGCTCTCTTATGGCGAGTTCCCGCGCCACGCCAACAACTACACGGATCTGATGATCCCGCGCGGCGCCATCCTCAACGGCAACCTCGCCGAGGTCATGCCGGTCGACCTTTCCGACCTGGAGCAGGTGCAGGAATATGTCGATCACTCCTGGTATAAATACCCGGACGAATCCAAGGGCCTGCACCCGTGGGAGGGTATCACCGACCCGAATTTCGTGCTCGGCCCTAACACGGTCGGCACCAAGACCAACATCCAGCAGATCGATGAAGGCGCCAAATACTCCTACATCAAGGCAGCACGCTGGCGCGGCAACGCCATGGAGGTCGGGCCGCTCTCCCGCTTCACCATCGGCTACGCCCAGGGCATCTCCGAGTTCAAGGACCCGGTGGACAAGCTGTTGCAGGATCTCGGCCTGCCCTTCAACGCGCTGTTCACCACGCTGGGCCGCACCGCGGCGCGCGGGCTGGAAGCCAGCTGGGCCGCGCACAAGCTGCAGGATTGCTACGACCAGCTGATCGCCAACATCGTTGCCGGCGACTCCGCGACCGCGAACACCGATAAGTGGGAACCCTCCACCTGGCCGGCCGAGGTCAAGGGCGTCGGCTTCGCCGAAGCCCCGCGCGGCGCGCTCGGCCACTGGCTGCACATCAAGGATGCAAAGATCGAGTCCTATCAGGCAGTGGTCCCCACCACCTGGAACGGCTCGCCGCGTGACCCTTCCGGTTCCATTGGCGCGTTTGAGGCCTCGTTGCTCGGTACCCCGCTGGCCAACCCCACTCAGCCGCTGGAAATCCTGCGTACGCTGCACAGCTTCGACCCCTGCCTGGCCTGCTCCACTCACGTGATGGCACCGGATGGCGGCGAGCTGATCCGCGTGCAGGTGCGCTGAGCCATGGGCGCGCCCGCAACCAAAGAGGCGGAGGTCCACGCCCCCGTCTATGTCTACGAGCTTCCCATACGGCTCTGGCACTGGATCACGGCGCCGTGCATCATCACCCTCGCCGTCACGGGCTACCTCATAGGTAATCCCGCTTGGCCGCTCATCGTCGGCGAGCCGACTCACCACTACATCATGGGTGACATCCGCTTCATCCATTTCACCGCCGCCTACATCCTCACCATCGGCTTTCTGCTCCGCATCTACTGGGCCTTCGCGGGCAATAAATACGCCCGCGAGCTGTTCCTGCCGCAAATCTGGCGGGAGCAATGGTGGCATGAGTTCTTCAAGGCCATGCGCTGGTATCTGCTCCTGGAGCGTGAGTCGCTGCGCGAAAACGGGCACAACCCGGTGGCGCAGACGGCGATGTTCCTTTTCTTCGTGCTCGGCGTCGCCTTCCAGATCGTCACCGGCTTCGCCATGTACGGCGAGGGGGAGGGCCCCGGCTCTATCTCCCATTATCTGTTCAGCAGCTGGGTGATCCCGTTCTTCGGCGGCAGTCAGCAACTGCACACTTGGCACCATCTGGGTATGTGGTACATTCTGGTCTTCGTGATCATCCACATCTACCTCGTCATCCGCGAGGACATCATGTCCCGCCAGACGATGGTGAGCACGATGATCAACGGCTGGCGCTACTTTAAGGACAAGCGGCCATGAAGCGCATCACCGTCCTTGGTGTCGGCAATATCCTCTGGGCCGATGAGGGCTTCGGCGTCCGCGCCGTGGAAACCCTGAACGCACGCTATGTGTTCCCCGAGACCGTCACGCTGGTCGATGGCGGCACGCAGGGCTTGGCCCTGCTGCCGCTGGTCGAGGATTCGGACGTGCTGGTGCTGCTGGACGCGGTGGATTACGTGCTGGAACCCGGCGCGCTCTTCCAGGCCGATGATGATGACGTGCCAAGCTGCCTCACCGCCAAGAAGATGAGCCTGCACCAGACCAGCATGGTGGACGTGCTGGGCCTGGCCCGGCTGTCGGAGAAGCTGCCGGCGCATATCCGCCTCATCGGCGTGCAGCCGTTGGACCTCGATACTTACGGCGCCAGTCTCTCCGCTCCCGTGCGCGCGCAGATCGACCCCAGCATCGCTGAAACCCTCGCCTACCTCGCCCGCTTCGGCATTGAGGCCACGCCCCGTCCAACGCCGCACGGCGCTATGCCGCTAGGCCCGGCCTCGGTGACGCTGGCGAATTACGAGGCAGGCTGCGCCGTATGAGCACCGACACCCTCACCGCATCACTGCGCCGCTTATTGCAAATGCTAGGCGTTAGCGCACTGGACACCGCCGGGCTGGACGCCTTCATCGCCGACGGTGTCACCGCCCTGTTCTTCACCGGCAACGCCACGCGCTACCCGGAGATTGATGACCTTGCCGTGGTGCTGCCCGAGCTGATGAAGGAATTCCCCGGCGCCTTCCGCGTCGGCGTTATCGACCCCGATGCCGAGCGTAAGCTCGCCGTCCGCTTCAAGATCTCCGTGCGCCCCACTTTGGTATTCCTGCGCCGGGGCGAGGTCATTGCCTCCCTGCCGCGCATGCGCGATTGGGGCGTGTATCTGGACGAGATCGCCGCCATCCTCACGGAGCAAGCCTGATGACCGCCACGCCGGAACCCGGCCCTGAATACCTGCCCATGCCCAGCTCGGTGGCGCAGTACACCCCGCCGCTGCTGCCTGACGACCCAGCCCTGCGCGCAGCGGGGGAAATCTGGCTGGCACGCATCGCCGCAGCGCTGGATGCCTACACCGTCGGCGGCCCCAGCGTGGTGCTGGAGCTGCGTGACGCCTCGCCCGACGCCCTGCGTTTCCTGAAGGAGGTTCTCGGCTCCGGCGAGGTCTCGGCGCTGGCCATGGGCAGCCCGGATGTGCAGGTGGAGGAGACCATCTTCACTGGCCTCTGGCGCGTGCGCGGCGAGGGCATGGACTATTTGGAAGCCGCCAGCATCCCGCAGATCGTGCGCGACCGCGCCATCGCCGGCCGGCTGGAGCTGCCGGACCCGGAAACCCTGCCCGATGACGTCGTCAACGCCCCGCATATCTTCGCGGAAATCCTGGCGCGCAGCGATAATTTCATCGCCACCGGCGAGACGCACACCTTCAACCTCGACCTCGTGCCGATGTCCGACGCCGATCTCGGCTGGCTCGTGCGCATGCTGGGCGAGGGGCCGGTGGTTATCGTCTCCGCCGGGTACGGTTCCTGCCGCATTCGCAGCACGCATCTTGCCGCCACTTGGTGGGTGCAGTTCTCCAACGCCAGCAACGCCCTCATTCTCAACGCGCTGGAAGTCACGGACATCCCCGCCGTGGCCTGCGCCGCGCAGGATGACATCGCCGATTCCGCCAAGCGCGTGCGCGCATTGGGCGGGGCCTATCGGTGAGCATACGCTACGAGTGCCGCATCTGTTGGCATGTCTACGACCCGGCCGAGGGTGACGATGTCTGGCAGATCCCTCCCGGCACACCCTTCGAGGATCTGCCCGAGAACTGGACCTGCCCGACCTGCGAGGCGGGGAAGGATAAGTTCATCCGCCTGGGTGAAGACGATGCATGAAATGGCGCTGTGCGAGGGGCTCGTGCAGTCGCTGGAAGCCCAGGCAGCGGCGCAGGATTTCACCAAGGTGCATAAAGTGTGGCTGGAGATCGGCGCCCTCGCCACGGTGGAGCCGGAAGCCATGCGCTTCAACTTCCCCATCGTCGCGCAAGGCACGCTGGCCGAGGGCGCGGGGCTGGAAATTCTTTGTGTGGACGGGCATGCGTGGTGCATGCAATGTTCCGCCCCGGTCGCCATCAAGGCGCATGGCGAGGGTTGCCCGGTCTGTGGCAGCTTCCAGTTGCAGGTGCGGGACGGTCAGCAAATGCGAATCAAACAGCTAGAGGTATCCTGAGCAATGTGCGGCGTTTGCGGTTGCGGCGACAATCACGTGCATGAGCACGACCACGATCATGACCATGCGCACGGTCACGGCCATCCGGAGCACGCCCACGCTCCAGGCCTCACCCCGACCCGCATGGTGCAGGTGGAGCAGGACATCATGGCGGCGAACCAGCGCTACGCTGACGCCAACCGCCGCCTCTTCGCCCAGCGCGGCATTTTCGCCGTCAACCTCGTTTCCTCCCCTGGCTCGGGCAAGACCAGCCTGCTGGTCAAAACCGTCGAGGCGCTGAAGGGCGAGATCCCCGTCGCGGTCATCGAGGGCGACCAGCAGACCGGGCTGGACGCTGAACGCATCAAGGCCACCGGCGTGCCCGCCTGGCAGATCAACACCGGCAAGGGCTGCCATCTGGATGCCCATGGCGTCGGCCATGCGCTGGAGCATCTGCCGGAATTGCAGGGCGGCATTCTGTTCATCGAGAATGTCGGCAACCTCGTCTGCCCGGCGGGGTTCGACCTTGGCGAGGCGCATAAGGTGGTGGTGCTCTCCACCACCGAGGGCGAGGACAAGCCACTCAAATACCCGGACATGTTCTATGCCTCCGACCTGATGCTGCTGAACAAATCTGATCTGCTGCCCTATGTCGATTTCTCAGTGGAGAAGGCCGAGGCGTTCGCGCGGCAGGTGCATCCCAGCATCAAATCCATCACCCTCTCCGCCCGCACGGGCGAGGGCATGGAAACCTGGCTCGCTTGGCTGCGCGCCGCCGCTGCCCTGGCGCGCATCGCCGCCTAACGCTGGAAAACCGCTTTCGGCGTCACCAGATAGGCATTCATGCCTAACAGGAGATGCTTATGAGCCAGACGACAACGCTTCCCACCGTTCCGTTCGGCCGCACCGGCATGAACATCACCCGAATCGGTTTCGGCTCCTGGGCTGTGGGCGGGGACTGGGCGGTGGGCTGGGGCGCGCAGGACGACAACGAATCCGTCGCCGCCATCCGCCACGCCGTCGCCCTCGGGGTGAACTGGATCGACACCGCCGCCATTTACGGCCTTGGCCATTCCGAGCTGGTGGTGGCCAAGGCACTCTCTGTCATCCCCAAATCCGAGCGCCCCTACATCTTCACCAAAGGCGGCCTCATCGGCGATCCCGCCAACCCCAATGCCGCGCCGCGCAACGTCGGCGCCGCCGCTAGCCTGCGGCGTGAGGTCGAGGATTCGCTCCGCCGCCTGCATGTAGAGCGCATTGATCTCTACCAGATGCACTGGCCCGCCAAGGACGTGCCTCTGGAGGAATATTGGGGCACGCTGCTGGAGCTGAAACGCGAGGGCAAGATCGCCGCCGCCGGGCTCTCCAACCACAGCGCCGCGCAGCTGGAGCAGGCCGAGGCAATCGGCCATGTCGACACGCTGCAACCGCCTTTCTCCGCCATTCGGCGTGAGGCGGCGGAACATGAACTCCCCTGGTGCCACGCGCACCAAACCGGCGTTATCGTCTACAGCCCGATGCAGGCCGGGCTGCTCACCGGCACTTTCACCGCCGCCCGCGCGGCGGCGCTGCCCAAGAATGACTGGCGCTCGCGCAACGCCGAATTCACCGGGGAGAAGCTTGCGCATAATCTGCAAGTCGCCGCGGCGCTGGAGAAGGTCGCGCAGCGGCATGGTGTCTCCACCGCGGCGGCCGCCGCGGCGTGGCCGCTTGCCTGGCCGGGCGTCACCGCATCCATCGTCGGTGCCCGCAGCCACCGTCAGGTGGATGGCTGGATCGCGGCAGCCACGCTGCACCTCACGGCGGCGGACATGGCTGAGGTTGGTGCGGTTATCACCGCCAGCGGTGCCGGCGGCGGCCCGGCCCAACCGGCGGCCTGACGCCCATGACAGACGCCCCCTCGCGCAACAGCGCCTATTTTGACATCCCCGCCATTGCCGCCGGCCTGCCGCTGGCGTCGGAGACCATGCTGGTCGACACTCGCCTCACCGACGAACCTGCGGCCAGCTCCCGCGTCTTCCGCGCCTACCACCCGGTGCCGCTGCACTACCATGCCACGTGCGACGAATACCTCTATCTGCTCTCCGGCCGCGCCACCTTCACGGTGGATTATGGCCTGCCCAAGGAGTTGCGCCCGGGCGAGATGGTGTTCTTCAAAAAGGGCATCGTGCATTCCATCCCGGAACTGCTGGAACACCCGGTGGTGTTCCTCACCGTCGATACCCCCCGCCGTGACCCGCGTGACGTGATTTTCGTCAACCCGGCGGAGGGCACGGTCGAGAGTTTCATCAAGACCAAGTAGCTTTCAGGGGGCGTGCTCCGGCGGAGCAGAGTTTGCAAATCGCCGCTCAGCAGATGCGCGGCAGCGCGTCATCCTCCAGCTCCGGCAATATGCGCGTGCCGCCGATGCGCGTGTGCAGGTTCACCTTCCCTGGCGCGGACTGCACCTCGCCGATAACCGCCGCCAGCTCCCCCTCCGGCAGCTCCCGCCAAGCCGTCAGCGCGGCCTCGGCATCCTCATCCGCCAGCACCGCCACCACACGGCCCTCGCAGGCCAGATAAAGCGGGTCATATCCCAGCATGGCGCAGACAATCTGCGTACCCTCCCGCACTGGAATCACCTCCTCCTCCAGCGTCAGCCCCAGCCCGGCGCCGAGCGCGATTTCATGCGCCACCGTGGCCAGCCCGCCGCGCGTGGCGTCACGCATGAAGCGCAGCCCCGGCAAAGGCAGCAGCGCCTGGGTCAGCTTCAGCACGGAGGCGGCATCCGAGCGCACGTCTCCGCGCAGGCCGTAATCTTCCCGCGCCAGCATCACCGCGATGCCATGGTCCCCCACCGGGCCGCTGACCAGAAGCTTGTCCCCGGCACGAATCTGCCCAATGCCCAGCTTGCAGCCCGCTGCCCGCACGCCAATACCGGTAAGGGCAAAATACACGCCCCCGCCCTGGCCGCGCGGCAGCACTTTTGTATCTCCCGCCGCCACGCGCACACCTGCATCCCGTGCGGCAGCTCCCAGGCTCGCCACCAGCTCTTTCAGCAGCGCGATGGAGAACCCTTCCTCGATGAACGCCGCCAGCGTGATATAGAGCGGCGTGGCGCCGGAGACGGCCAGATCATTCACCGTGCCGTGAACCGCCAGCGACCCTATATTCCCCCCCGGAAACTTCACCGGCTGCACAGTGAAACCATCGGTTGTTACTACAATCTCGCCCGGTGGCAGGCTGATGGGCGCGGCATCGGCCTGCGTGTCCAGGTTGCCAAGCTGTGTGGCGAAAACACGCTCGATCAGCGCGCGCATTTTGCGGCCGCCATTGCCGTGCGCCAGGGTTATTGTCTCATCCATACCGCGCTCCAAACTCAATGATCTGCCCGAAACTCAACCCTGCGTCGTTGCAGGGGATTCTGTTCCCCAGATGCGCCGCCATACCGCGCGCCCGCAAGTCGCGCAGCAATGCTTCGGTTAGTTTGCGATTCTGGAATACGCCCCCAGCCAGTCCCACAACCCGCGCGTCAACCGCCTGCGCGATAGCCACACCTGTAGCCGCCAGCGCGGCATGGAATTGCGCCGCCCGCTCGCCCGGTGGCATCGCGCCGTCCAGCAGCATCGGCACCAGCGGCGTCCAATCGGCCTCAAATACGCCATCGGCCTCTGCCAGCGGCAAAGCCTCGGCAGGAGAAACTTCAGCCGCCAGTGCCTCCAGCAATGCCGGGCCTTGGCCCTCATAACTCGCCATGCGCCCCAACCCGAGCAGCGCCGAGGCACCGTCAAACAACCGCCCCACGGCGGAACTTTCATGGCAGTTCAGCTCGCGCCGCCACGCCGCCTCCGCCAGCGCCTCCGGCGCCAGCCCGGCGGGTGGAGTAATGCCCGCCTGCCAGCACATCGCCGCCGCGCTGCGCCACGGCTCGCGGGCCACGGCATCGCCCCCTTGCAGACGGAGCCGTTTCATCCGCGCCACCACACGCCAGGCACCGGGGCGGCCCAGTAGGGCCTCGCCACCCCAGAGCGCGCCATCCTCCCCCAGCCCCACACCATCCCAGGTCAAGACCAGCATCTCCGCCCCGCCAAACTCCCCGGCCACAGCCGAGGCATGCGCGTGGTGGTGCCACACAATCTCCGCAGGCAGGCCCTGGCGCTTTGCCCATTGCGCGCTGGCGTAGCCCGCATGTGCGTCCGCGATGAGCACTTCCGCCCGCACGCCGTACAGCGCCTGCAAATCCCTCGCCATGGCCTCGAATGCCGCGCAGGCGGCCGGGTTGTCCAACTCGCCCAGATGCGGCGACACCACGGCCCGGTTGCCGAATCCCAGCGCGATGCTGGATTTCATATGCCCGCCCACAGCGAGAACAGGCTTTGCCAGCGTGAAGGGGAGTAAAAACTCGATGGGGCTCAGCCCCCGCCCGGCACGCAATATGCGCGGCGCGCCGTCGATCACCCGCAGCACGGAATCGTCCACCGCGCGCTCAATCCGCCGGTTGTGGTGCAAGAACCCGTCGGCAATGCCTGCAAGCTCCGCTTCCGCCTGGGCTTCGTCCGTCACCATCGGCTCGCCGGAGCGGTTGGCCGAGGTCGCCACCAGCGCCGCGCCGAATCCCTCCGCCAGCCGTGCATGCAGCGGAGAGGCGGGCAGCATCACGCCGATCTCATCCAGCCCCGGTGCGATGCCTGAAGCGAGCTGCGCTCCTGGCTTGCGGAGCAGCAGCACGATAGGCCGCTCCGGCCCGTACAGGGCCGGGTCATCCGCGATGACGTAATCCGCCACCATGTCTTCCGGCAGCAGCAGAGCCAGCGGCTTCTCCGGCCGGTGCTTGCGCGCCCGC
>JAQUAC010000364.1 GCA_028687415.1 Acidocella sp.
CTATGTCCCGCGCCGTCACCGCGTTCATCTGCGCCAGGGGGTGCCCGCCGGGCAGCACCAGCACCGCGACCTCGGTATAAAGCGGCCAGCGGTTCAGCCGCTCGGGTAGCACGGTTGTCTCGGACAGCAGCGCGCAATCCAACGAATCACCGAGCATGGCATCCACCAGCACGCCGGGCGGGGCCTCGCTGAAATGGACCTCGGTGCCGGGCAGCGCGCGCAGCACCTCACCCACGGCATCCGCCACCGCCCCGGCCCCCACGCCCGGCGCGAACCCGATTTTCAGGCTGCCGCCAGCGGCCTTGCGCTTTGCCTCGGCCAAAGCCTGGGCGGCCTCCGCCGCATCCGCCATGGCTTGCAGATGCGGGCGCATCGCCCGGCCAAGCTCGGTGAGCTGGGTTAAATTCCGCTCACGAAAAATCAGCGCACCGCCGAATTCCTCCTCCAGCCGTTGCATGGCGCGGGAGAAAGCCGGCTGCGTCACGTTGCACTGCTCCGCGGCGCGCGAAAAATTTAGCGTGCGGCAGAGGGCTAGAAAATACTTCACCTGCGCCAATTCCATCAGCGCACTCCCATGCGGGCAAGTGCGGCGATGATCTCGCCCGGCTCCGGCCTGAGGGCAAAATCCGCCTCAGCGAAGCGCCAAGAAATCACGCCGTCTTGCCCGATGACGTACACCGCCGGCACGGGCAGACACCACCCGCCATTCCCGTGGCGCTGCGGAAAATCGAACCCCGCAGCTTCCAGCCGCGTGCGGTAGAGCGGCGGTATCTTGAATACCACACCAGCCAAAAGCCCAACACCAAAATCCACATCGGCCAGAATCTCGAACCGGCCGCCATGCCGCTGCTTGAGCTTCAGCGCCAGCCCGCCGGTCTCCGGTGTCAGCGCCAGCACCGATGCCCCCGCCGCCTCTATGCGCGGCATCACCTCGGCCAGCGCCTCCAGCATCATCTGGCAGAACGGGCACCACGAGCCGCGAAAGAAGCTCAGTACCACCGGCCCGCGCCTGAGCTCCTCGGCCAGCGCCACCAGCCTCCCCTCGGCGCTGGGCAGCATGAAATTGGGAAATCTCTGCCCCACATCCAGCAGGCCGGACATAAAGCCCTGCCGGTGCAGGGTGGCGACAATCTCCTGATACGCCGCCTCCCAGCCCGGATTCTGCCGCCGGCTGGCGAGCAACTCCCCCAAACGTGAGCCTAGTGTGTCGATGCTGCCCTCCACCCGGCGCGATTACAGTGATTTACGCACCGCCACGCCCGGATATCAATCAGTATGCCGGCGAGCTGTTGCCCATGGCACCGGACGAGGATGGGTGGCTCATGCTGTTGCTGGTGGAAGCATGACCCATGCCGTTGGACATGTCGCCATTGTTCATGCCGGAGCCGTTCTTTTCGGTCTTCTGCATGGTGTTATGCGCCATGGTGTCAGATGACATGGCATTGGGCGCCATGCTGCCATTGCTCATGGAGCTGCTGTTCTGCGCCACCGCCATCCCGGCGCTGGCCAGATATATCCCGCAGGCGAGGCCAAGAAAAATTCGTGACATGGTGGTAAACTCCTGGTTCAATTGCCGGGATGTTCCGGCCCCGCCGGTATTGCCGCACCGCCCAGCAGCGGGCCAATGCCGTTTGGGCATGGATTTGATACCTTGCCGCGCCAGGATATGGCGGCATTTTAGCCGTCTCATCTTGTCACAGGCTCGTCATGACACAAAAACGCGTCATTCACCCCTGGCTCTTGCGGCTGACACACTGGCTGAACGCGCTGGCCATAATCATGATGATCGGCAGCGGCTGGCAGATTTACGATGCCTCGCCGCTCTTCGGCTTCACTTTCCCGCCACTCGTCACCATTGGGCAATGGTTGGGCGCGGCCATTGCTTGGCATCTGGCATTCATCTGGCTGCTGGTGGGCAACGGGCTGGTCTATATTATCTGGGCCCTGGCGGGTGGACATTGGCGCAAGCTGATGCCGCCACGCCCGCGCGAGGTACTGGCCGATTTGCGCGCCGCCCTCACCTTCCGCCTGAAACACGAGACCGGCGTTTATAATGCGGTGCAACGCCTGCTGTATCTCGGCGTATTGCTGGCTGGCGTGGTGGTGGTCATCTCTGGCCTCGCAATATGGAAGCCCGTGCAATTCTGGCCGTTATGCGATCTCTGCGGAGGGTTCTTCGCCGCGCGCTATGTGCATTTCTTCGCCATGGCGGCCATCGTTGGGTTTCTCGCCGTGCATCTCACTTTGGTGGCGCTGGTGCCGAAGGTTCTGCCGCCCATGATCACCGGAGGCCGCCAGCCATGAAGCGCCGCGACCTGCTGCTCCGCGCCATGGCGCTGGGCGTGGCCCCCACGCTGGAGGGCTGCAATTACGACGACCCGCAGCACCCTGACATCGCCGACAAATTCCTGCGCGCCATGTCTGCCTGGAATGACCGCGTGCAGGCCGCCCTGTTTAACCCGCGCACGCTGGCTCCCACCTTCCGCCCGGACCAGATCACCCGCCCACCGCGCTTCAATGCCTTCTACGATATTGCCCAGGCCCCAATTGTGGACCCAGCCAGTTGCAGGCTGGAGCTTGGCGGTCAAATTGCTGACAA
>JAQUAC010000365.1 GCA_028687415.1 Acidocella sp.
TTCCGATCTATATCGGCGAGCTTCGGGTTGGCGTCAATGAGGCGAGCGATCAGATCGTCGCGCATTGCGTCCAGAAACCGATTCAATCCGGCCGCCCCGGCAATGCCGCGCGCGTCAAGTTCGTCCTCATTGTAATAGAGCCGCAAGACCGTTTCGGCCGGGAGTTTGCTCGCCAAGCGCGCCCGCAAGGCGGTGAAGTCGGCACGGGTGAAACGCTGTACCGGTAGAGCAATATTGTTGTGCTGGGCCATTGGCTTGCCTTAGAAAAGTGCGCCGGTACTGCCCGTGGTCAGGGGCGGTTCCCAAACGATGGCCGGCTTGCCTTGGGCAAGGAGGGCGGCATTGGTCCGGGAAGATGGTTGGGAACCGAAGAAACCTTTGTAGCAGGCACCGCCGATCGGCGACGGATGGCTGGATTCGATCAGGGTATGGCCATTGGGCTGAATGTATTCGCGCAGCGCTTTGGCCGAATTGCCCCAGAGGATGAACACCAGTCCCGGCCGTGTTTTGGAAAGCGCTTCGATGATCGCCGCCGTGATGGTTTGCCAGCCATACTTGTCATGCGATTTCGGCTGATCCTGTTCGACTGTCAGGATGCTGTTCAGCATGACGACGCCCTGATCGGACCAATGCGCCAGATCGCCCTGGGTCGGCACTGGGCCACCCAAATCTGCCGCCATTTCTTTCCAGATATTACGCAGGGAGGGCGGCAGGCGTGCACCCTTGGGGACCGAGAAACAGAGCCCGGTCGCTTCCGGCACGACACGGCCATCCGGGAGCCGTACCGTGCCGTGGTAGGCGTCCTGACCGGACAGCAGCACATGCGCCCGATCCGGCGCGACTGCGGCCAGTGCCCGATAGCGCTCCGCCATGCGTGGGAAGACAGTGACGCCACAGCTTTCGCGTGCCGCAATGCGCGCCTCAATCGTGGCCAGGATCTCGGGGGCACGTTCGCCCAACGTGGAATGGGCCACCAGCAAGTCGAGCCAGACCGATGGAAATCGTGTCATCGCGGTACGCCTTGCGGATCGGCCGTTTCGGGTGCGACAGCCCCAGCATGGCCGGCAGAAATCATCCGGTCGACATAGGTGATGGCGCGCCCCAGATTGTGCGTCGTCTGCCGCCGCAAGGCATTGGCGGCATTAAACGCGGCCACCAGGTGAGCGCCTTCGCTGGTCGTTGGTCCCCGGTTGGCGTCGATCAACGCCCGCATGATGGCCTGAGCCGCGCTGTACGGGGTCTGCGCCTGGGCATGGCCGTGCAGCTGGGCCAGTGCCGCGGCGATGTTGAGCACGCCGGCAACGGAATGCAGATAGTCCGCTGTGTGTTGGCCCTCCAGCAGCATTTGCAGATGCAGGCGCGGCGCGAGCATCAGATCGTCGTGCTGGGCCGGCGCGATGAGGGTGCTGGGTGGGCGAATGACCCGTTTGCTGGATTTACGCATGGCAGTCGGCAAAGTCTGGTGGAAAGTGGATTATCGGGTTTTCAAGTTATAAACACAATGCCGATAATACAAATTATCAAGGTTGAAGAGGACAATAAAAAGCCCAAGGAATCCCCTTGGGCCGTTTTTGCTCAAATACAATCATCACACCTTACGTCTGCATTAGACGTACATACCGAACTTGCTCAATTTTTTTAGGGCATCCGGATTTTCCGGTGGACGGGAGCCGGTGAAGTAGCAGCCCTGTAATTTCACTCTCCGGATTCTCCGGTGGACGCTCCCATGTTGAGCCGCATGAATGGATGCTGGTTTGTCAGCAAAAGGAACAGTTCCCACGCGGCCAATGGGATAGCTCTATGGTTTCGAGTTCCCACTGGCTGTTCGTAGCCTGACCATGTTTTGTAGCCCGCAGCCGAGGCCGGTGACACGAGTCCTGCGGCCTGTGTTTGGTTAAGCCTTGCCCGCTCGCGTGCAGCCCTGATCTCATCTGGCGAGGGCTGGCTGATTCTCTCGGTGATAAGCTGTTTGCCCACAGTCCCAGCGACATTGCTACCCTCGGTGAGCCGGGCAACCATCAGCAGCAACTCACTGATGTCTGCGCGGTACTTGATTGCCAGTTCGCCGTTCTGAACAGCAGTTTGTCGCCACTGCTCCAGTTCTTGTGTCAAGGCCTGGTGAGGTTTAAGAGCCACCATGCTTACTGCCCCAGTCGGCCTGCGCGGCATAGCCCATGCGCCGTACCACGGTATCCACATCATCTTCAATCGCGCACTCGCGCATCCAATCTGCCTTCTCGACAGCCTTGCCGCGCTCGAACGCACCTTCGAGCATCCGGTTGCGTTCTTCCAGTCGCTCGATTTCGGCTGCGGCTTTGGCAGGCCATGCACTAAGGTCTTGTCCGTCAGCATCGTATGCCGCGTGTATCCGCCGCAAATTGGACAGCATGTGCATCGTCCCGCCCAGGAAGGCTTTCTCTTCCTGGCTCATGGGAACGGGTACAACACCATCAACGTGAGCATCCATCATGGTTTCATCTCCGAATCGTTGGCCTGGCCGGGCAAGTCAGCCAGCACAGCCTGCACTTGGCTATACAGGCCCGCCAGATCGTTATTCAGCGTCTTCCAGACGATTTCCAAATCGACCTTGAAGTA
>JAQUAC010000061.1 GCA_028687415.1 Acidocella sp.
CGCGCGCGCCCAGCCCGGCGGGCACGGCGCCGCGCGCCAGCAGCACCTCGGCCAGGGCCTCACCCTGCTCGCCCGAGGAGCCAATCTCGAAGCCGTCCTCGCCCGTATAGCCGGAGCGGGTGACGACACAGGGGATGCCCGCAATGGTGAGGTGCGCCGCGTCCATGAATTTCAGCGTCGCCGCCTCGGGCACCACATCGGCGGCCTTCGGCCCCTGCACGGCGAGCAGAGCGCGGTCAAAATGAGTTTCCACCGCCAGACCGTGGGCGCGCATATGCGCCACATCCACATGCTTGCGCCCGGCGTTCAGAACAGCCTGGAGGCGCGTGCCCAGATTGGCCACCATCAGGTCATCGATGATGCCGCCTGCCTCATTAAGCAGCAGGGTGTAGCGCTGCCGCCCCGGCTTCAGCCCGGTGATGTCGCCCGGGACCAGCGCCTCGAAAGCCCTGGCGTCGGCGATGTCCACCTGGCCCATATGCGAAACGTCGAACAGCGCGGCCCCCGTGCGGCAGGCGGTGTGCTCGGCGATAATGCCCTGGTATTGCAACGGCATCTCGTATCCGGCGAATTCGACCATGCGTGCGCCGAGCCGCCTGTGCAGCCCGTCCAATGGTGTTTTTAACAAGTGAATCCCCCAGTCTGATCAGTTCTCCGGCGTTACAAGCGCCGGCATTGCTGACCCCCCTCTGTTTGGGAACCTGAGAGATTCGGACCAGTCCGGTCCTTGACCCCGTCGGTGCGGCAACGCTGCTGCCGGCTTTCCAGAGTATCCCTTTTACAGACGCAGCCCTTTGTGCCTGAGCGGTTCCGGGGGCCGGTTGCGCCTTCGGCGGCGAGGGGGTAATCCCCCCGCTCTCTCCTGCGTCCGAATAAGGACGGCCCCTTTTGCCCCAAGGGCACGGGTTTTGCAAAGCTGTTTCTCGTCGCGTGCCAAAAAAACAAGGATCAAAGGCTTATGTCAGAGCTGACCCCACCCGGCCCCGCCTTGGTTGTCGAGGACATCCATAAGAGCTTCGGGACGCTGGAAGTGCTCAAGGGTGTCTCTCTCACCGCCAACGAGCATGACGTGATCGCCATTCTCGGCTCCTCCGGCTCAGGCAAGAGCACCTTTCTGCGCTGCATCAACCTGCTGGAAACGCCGGACAGAGGCAGCGTGCACATCAAGGGCGAGCTGATTGAGATGAAGGGCGGCAAGAATGCCCGCGCCGCCGCTAACCCCAAGCAGATCGAGCGGCTGCGCTCGCGGCTCTCAATGGTGTTCCAGCAGTTCAACCTGTGGGCGCACATGACCGTGCTGCAGAATGTCATCGAAGCGCCGGTGCATGTGCTGAAGCTGGACCGGAAAACCGCCATCGCCAAGGCTGAGGCAATGCTGGAGAAGGTTGGGCTCTCCAACAAGCTGCACGCCTACCCGGCGCAGCTCTCCGGCGGGCAGCAGCAGCGCGTGGCCATCGCCCGTGCGCTGGCCATGGAGCCGGATGTGCTGCTCTTCGATGAGCCGACCTCAGCGCTGGACCCGGAGCTGGTGGGCGAGGTGCTGAAAGTGATGCGCGACTTGGCAAAGGAGGGCCGCACCATGCTCGTGGTGACGCATGAAATGGGCTTCGCGCGTGAGGTGGCGAGCCATGTGATGTTCCTGCATAAGGGGCAGACCGAGGAAGAGGGCCCCCCGCAGGAGATGTTCACCAACCAGCAATCCGCGCGCTTCAAGCAGTTTCTGGCCAGCTCGCTGAAAGCTTAACCGGTCGGTTGTTAAACCGGTACCCGCGCTCCTATCTTATGAATTAAAGACACTCTATATTTTAGGCACAGCAGAAAATGGCAGACGACCCGTATAAAGTTCTCGGGCTGAAGAAGGATGCGACGGCGGAGCAGATCCGATCCGCATACCGCAAGCTCGCGAAGAAGCATCACCCCGACCTCAACCCCGGCAACAAGGCAGCCGAGGACACGTTCAAGGCTATCGCCGCCGCCAATGATTTGCTCTCCGATCCAGAGAAGCGAGCCCGCTTCGACCGTGGAGAAATCGACGCCACAGGCGCCGAACGGGCGCCGCATTATGCCGGGGCAGGAGCCGGGGGACCGGGCTTCGGGGGACAAGGTTTCGGCGGGGGAGACTTCGAGGATATTTTCTCCAACATCTTTGAGCAGCGCGGCTCCAGAGGCCCGGCGAAGGGGCGGGATGACCGCTACTCGATTCAGGCCAATTTCCTGGAAGCGGTGAATGGCGGCACCAAGCGCATCACCCTACCGGACGGCCAGAGCCTGGATGTAAAAATCCCGCCCGGTACCAGTGATGGCGATGTGCTGCGCCTGCGCGGGCGCGGCCAGCCGGGACGCAGCGGCGGCCCAGCCGGGGATGCGCTGATCGAAATCCACGTCGCCCAGCACAAGCTGTTCCGGCGCGAGGACCGCAACATCTATCTGGACCTGCCAATCAGCCTGAAAGTGGCGGTACTAGGCGGCAAGATCACCGTGCCCACACCGGGCGGGGATGTGGTGATGACAGTGAAGCCGCACACGGAGACCGGCACGGAAATGCGGCTGCGCGGGCGCGGCGTGCCGGCGCATGGCCACCACCACGCGGGCGATCTGCACGTGAAGCTGCGCGTGGAGATTGGCCCCGTGGATGAGAAGCTGGAAGAATTTCTGAAGAGCTGGGAGCAGCCGCCGCGCGCGGGCAGCTGAAAAAAACCCCGCCCCGGCCAACCAGCTGGGGCGGGGTTTAAATTAGAGGCCGCGCGCCGCGTTCATCAGGCGCTTCATCTCGGCGATTGCCGCCGGAAGGCCGATGAGCAGGGCCTCGCCCATAAGGAAATGGCCGATATTCAGCTCGCGGATTTCGGGCAGCGCCGCGATGGCCTGCACATTGGCGAAGGTAAGCCCATGCCCGGCATGGCATTCCAGCCCCACCTGAGTGGTAAGCGCCGCCGCTGCCTGAAGCCGGGCAAGTTCGCCGGGCTTGTCGTTGGCGTAGGCGCCTGTATGCAGCTCAACCACCGCCGCGCCGATCTCGGCCGCGGCTTCCACCTGGGCAGCCACCGGGTCGATGAACAGGGACACGACGATCCCGGCATCTTTCAGTCTGGCGATGACGGGGCGCAGCGTGGTGCGGTGTTTGACAACATCCAGCCCACCCTCGGTGGTGATCTCGGCCCGGCGCTCGGGCACCACGCACACCGCGCGCGGCTTCAGCCGGCAGGCGATGGCCGCCATCTCGTCGGTCGCGGCCATCTCGAAATTGACCGGCCGTGCCGCCCAGGCGCAGATCGCCTCCGCATCCGCATCACGGATATGGCGGCGATCTTCGCGCAGATGAATGGTAATGCCGTCCGCCCCAGCGCCCACGCAGGCTTGCGCCACGGTGAGCGGGTCCGGGTGGCCGCCGCCGCGCGCGTTGCGCAGCGTGGCCACGTGGTCGATGTTAACGCCGAGGCGGACAGGCATGGTCATGGGCTTAGATATGCAACGCCCGGCCATCCGCCGCCAGGGCCGCTTCCTTCACTGCTTCGCTCAGCGTCGGGTGGGCATGGCAAACGCGCGCCACATCCTCGGCGGAGGCGCCGAATTCCAGCGCGGTGGTCAGCTCCGCGATCAGCGTGCCGGCATCTGGCCCGATGATGTGCGCGCCGAGCAGCTTGTCCGTGCCCTTCTCAGCCAGGACCTTCACGAAACCCTCCGTCTCGCCCATGGCGCGGGCACGGCCATTGGCCATGAAGGGGAACTTGCCGACGACATACTGGATGCCCTGGGCCTTCAGCTCTTCCTCAGTGGCGCCCACCGAGGCCACTTCCGGCCAAGTGTACACAACGCCGGGGATGGCGCCGTAATTCACGTGGCCAGCCTGGCCGGCAAGGCGCTCGGCCAGGGCCACGCCCTCTTCCTCGGCCTTATGCGCCAGCATCGGGCCGACGATCACGTCGCCGATGGCGTAGATGCCCGGCACGTTGGTCTCGTAATGCGCGCCGGTCTTCACGCGGCCGCGCTCGTCGGTCTCAACGCCAGCAGCGGCGAGGTTCAACCCGGCGGTGTAGGCGTAGCGGCCAATGGCCAGCAGCACGACATCGGCTTCCAGCGTCTCCGCGGCACCACCCTTGGCGGGCTCGATGCTCAGGGTCACGCCCTTATCGCTCGTCTTCGCGCCTGTGACCTTGTAGCCGAGCTTGAAGGTGAAGCCCTGCTTGGTGAGGGTCTGCTGGAAGACCTTGGAGATCTCGCCATCCAGGCCCGGGGTGATACGGTCCAGGAACTCGACGACCGTGACCTCGGCGCCCAGGCGGCGCCAGACGGAGCCCAGCTCCAGCCCGATGACACCGCCGCCAATGACGACGAGACGGCCCGGAACCTTGTCCAGCTCCAGCGCGCCGGTGGAGGTGACGATGCGCTTCTCATCGACCTCAACGCCCTTCAGCGGCACGGAGTCAGACCCGGTGGCGATGACGAAGTGCTTGGCGGTGTAGGCCTTGCCGGCAACATCGATCTCGGTGGAGCTGGTGAACTTGGCAGCCCCCTTGAGCCACGTGACCTTGTTCTTCTTGAACAGGAACTCGATGCCCTTGGTGTTGGCGCTGACAACCTCGCCCTTGCGGGCCTGCATGCGCGCGAGGTCGAACTTCACCTCGCCGACATTAATGCCGTGGTCCTTCAGGCCATGCACCGTCTGGTGGTAGGTCTCGGAGGATTGCAGCAGTGCTTTGGAGGGGATGCAGCCAATATTCAGGCAGGTGCCGCCCAACGTGGCGCGCTTTTCAACACAGGCCACCTTGAAGCCGAGCTGCGCCGCGCGAATGGCGCAAACATAGCCACCAGGCCCCGACCCGATCACGATGACATCAAAATTTTCGGCCATGAGTGCGTTCCCTTGCGGATTGAAACATAAGGCCTTGGCGTCATAGCCCCGCAGCCTGGAGCAGGCAATTCATGCCAGCCCTCCGCTCCGCGCGGCACAGGGTGGGAGCCGCACGGAGCATTATCTCCACAGTGACAGCGGTTTAATGAGTCCCTCCCTATCTTCGGCGGCGGCGGATATTACGCCCACCGCTCCTATTGTGCCGGCAACGGGCTTGGCATTGCCGTTCTTGCGCTACTGCTGCTGTGGCTGTTTGGCGGCTTCGGGCACGGATACATGTATTAAGATATAGGGTGCGCGGGCACCTCAAACTTGCCCTGGCGCGGGCACCCGGCCTAAATCCCTGCCATGCCAATATTTTCAGCCAGAGTTGAGCGCACGGAATTAGCCGCCACATTCGCAATGGCGGCGCGGGCGCGTGCATTGCGCGCAGAGGGGCGGGACGTGATCTCGCTCTCGCTGGGCGAGCCGGATTTTCCCACCCCGCCGCATGTGGTGGAGGCCGCGCACGCGGCGGCATTGCGGGGCGAGACGAAATATCCGCCGCTGGCGGGCATTGAGCCGCTACGCGTGGCCGTGGCTGACAAATTCCAGCGCGAGCACGGTGTGGCGGTGCGCCCGCAGGACGTGCTGGTGACCAATGGCGGCAAACAGGCAATTTTCAATGTGGTCATGTCCCTGGTGAATAACGGGGATGAGGTCGTGATCCCCGCACCGGCCTGGGCGGGCTATGAGCAGACTGTGAAATTCGCCGGTGGCAAGCCGGTATTCGTGCCCTGCCCGCAGACAGAGGGATTCGTGCTGCAACCAGCGGCGCTGCAGGCGGCCATCACCTCGCGCACCAAGCTGCTGATCCTGAACTACCCGAACAACCCCTCCGGCGCCGCCTGCGGCGCAGCGGCGCTGGCGGCGCTGGCCGAGGTGCTGCGGCACTACCCGCATGTGTGGGTGCTGTCGGACGATATCTACGAGCACCTGCTGTTCGACGGCGCGAAGCACGCCACCTTGCTGGGCGTGGCGCCGGATCTGGCGGGGCGGATCGTGACCATGTCAGGGGTCTCAAAAACCTATGCCATGACTGGCTGGCGCGTAGGCTGGTGCTTCGGCCCCGCGGAGTTGATGAAAGTCTGCACCGTGGTGCAGGCCACCGCCACCTCCGGCATTTCCACCGTGGGCCAGGCGGCGGCACTTGCCGCCCTTACCGGCCCGCAGGACTTTCTGGCCGAACGTGCCGCCGCGTATCAAGCGCGGCGGGATCTGGTGGTGGGCATGCTCAACCAGGTGCCGGGTCTGGCCTGCCACAAGCCGGAGGGCGCGTTCTATGTGTTCCCTGACATCTCAGGCTGCATCGGCAAGACCACGCCGGGCGGGCGCAAACTCGCCAATGACGAGGATTTCGCCATGGCGCTGCTGGAGGAGGCCTATGTGGGCGTGGTGCAGGGGTTGGCCTTTGCCATGAGCCCGCATATCCGCATCTCTACCGCCACCACCGAGGCAGTGCTGGCCAGGGCCTGCGACCGCATCGCGGCGTTCTGCGGCGGATTGCGCTAAGAAAAATCAACACCACTTCCTCTGGAGCACAAAGCAACGGAGGCAAATATGAAAACACTGTACACCGCACACGGGCATGCCACGGGTGGGCGCGACGGCGAGGGTGCGACCGATGACGGGCGCTTCAGCGCGCGGTTCAGCGTGCCCAAGGAGATGGGCGGCGATGGCGGCCCCGGCACCAACCCGGAGCAGATCTTCTCCGTGGGCTATTCCGCCTGTTTTCTGGGGGCACTTAAATTCGTCGCCAGCAAGGAAAAGGTGAAGCTGCCGGAGACCACAAAGGTGTCGGCGGACATCGGCATTGGCCCGCGTGATGACGGCACCGGCTTCGGCATTACCGCGGCACTGACAATCTCAGCGCCGGGCGTGGAGAAAGCGCTACTCGAAGAGCTGGTGCACAAAGCGCATATCGTCTGCCCATACTCCCATTCGATCCATAAGACCGTGGATGTATTGCTGCGCGTAGCTTGAGCCCCCCCCCCCGCGTTCCGACAAGGAGCGCGGGGGGCATATTTGCGAACATTCGAACATACGAATATAATTAGCAGCTTGAATGAGACGTTAGCCTGACGGGCATGTCCACGGCTCCGCCCCCTTCCCTAGCACGGCGGCGGGCCTGCCCGATTCTGAAGCATTGACTGAAAGAGAGACTATATGACCCCGTACGAAGCCATCGGCGGCGAGGATGCCATCCGCCGGCTCTGCAGCCGTTTTTACACGCTGATGGACACACTCCCCGAGGCCAAGGCCTGCCGGGACATCCACCCCAAGGACCTCAGCCGCGCCGAAGAGAAGCTGTTCGAATATCTCTCCGGCTGGCTCGGCGGCCCGCCACTGTTCACCGACAAATATGGCGCGCCCATGCTGCGCCGCCGCCACCTTCCCGCCAGCATCGGGCGTGAAGAGGCCGAGGGCTGGCTGCTCTGCTTCCGCCAAGCCTGGGCCGAGACGGTGCCCGACCAGAAACTAGGCGAGACGATTCTGCCGCAGGTGGAAGCGCTGGGAATGCATATGATGAACCGCTGAGGCCCGAGAACCGGCAGTCAGGCATGGCTGCCGGACTACACTGACGCATGAGACGATTGAAGCCGCGACCGGGGTTAGCCGGTGTGCTTCATCGTGTCACCAATTTAGGAAACCCGGTGGTGGAGCCAAGCGGAATCGAACCGCTGACCTTCTGCATGCCATGCAGACGCTCTACCAATTGAGCTATGGCCCCGAACCGGTGGCGGGCATATAGACCAGCCTCTCATCGGAGATCAAGAGGGGGGTGGAAGCTTTGCGCGATTATGTTAAGCGTTCTTCCGTCGCCGGGTTAGCACAGTGGTAGTGCAGCGGTTTTGTAAACCGAAGGCCGGGGGTTCAAATCCCTCACCCGGCACCAGCCCTTCAGAAAAGTCAATCAAGTCAAAAACTTGAGCGATTACCTTGAGTTCCACGCGCTCCACAGGTACACAGCGCAGGTACACAAGGCATTGGCTACACTCATTATGTCCTCTCCCTGGAAGCATCCAGACACCGGCGTTTTTTATTTTCGCAAGCGCGTTCCGACCCGGTTTAAGGGCGTCGAGGGCGTCCCGGGTGGCACCATTAAGTGGTCCCTCGGAACCAAAGACCCAAAGGAAGCCCGCCGCGTTTGGCCCGAAGCCCTCGCCAAGTGGGCCGAAAAGGAGGCCGAATGGGACCGCCTCGCCAACGTGGTCGCGGTAACGCCCGAGATTGCTGCCAAGATCACCTCAGCTTGGGCCGCTGCCGTGGCCTCGGGGGCGGTGAAAATTACCGGCGACGGCTGCACCAGCGACATATTCGAGCCTCTCGAAGGGCTAGCAGAGCCGACGCCCGACCGAATCGCGCATATAATCAAAGTGGTAGACACCCACATGGATGAAGCCTGCCGCATAGCAGGTATGACCATCAAGGATGACTCAAGACCCGTTCTGTTCAAACGCATGGTTGAAGCCGTCCGAGCCGCCTACCTCCAAGCCGACTTTGCCGCCATCCCATCACCGTTTACGGCGGCCATAAAGCCACTGGACGCCCTACGTGAGCGGCTCCCCGAGCCGCCCCAGGGAACCGCCCCGCCGCGCGCTGCATTGTCGCTACGGGGCCTATTTGACGCCTGGAAGGCCGTGGCAACGGTGAAGCCCCGTACCGTCGATGAAACTGAATACGCCATTCAGGCCCTGATCCAGCACCTCGGCCATGAGGACGCCGCCAAGACCTCGAAGGCCGATCTGATTGGCTGGCGTGACACCCTGAAAGCGGCGGGCAAGAGCAACAACACTTGGAACAACCGCCACAGCCTCATTGCCCAGGTCTTCAAACGGGCGGTGGATGACGGACGCCTCCCCAGCAACCCCACGAACGGCCTACGTCTGCCCAAAGCAACCGCAGAAGACCGTTTTCCCTATGACGACGCCGAGGCCACCCGCATCCTCACCGCCGCGCGCCAAGAGACGCGCCAAAGCCGCCGCTGGGCTCACTGGATCATGGCTTTTACTGGGATGCGCGTGGGCGAAGTTCTCCAGCTAGGCGCAGCCGACATACAGCAGCAGGACGGCATTCATTACTTCGTCATCGAAGAAAACGCGAAGAAGGGAAAATCCGTCAAAACTGGGGAGCGCCGCCACGTTCCTATTCATACGGCTCTCATAAAAGAGGGGCTGCTCGAATACGCCGCAACGCTCCCAAGCGACGGGCCGCTGTTCCCCGACAAGAAAGCCGACAAGCACGGCCTACGCGGGACCAAGGGATGGCAGGCGGTGGGCCGCTGGGTACGAGAGAAGGTGGGCATAACCGACCCGGACAAAGTCCCCAACCACTCTTGGCGGCATCGCGTGGAAGATGAATTGCGCGCGGCGGGCGTCGAGGAATCCATCCGCGATGCCATCACCGGCCACGCCCGAAAGACAACCGGGCGGCAATACGGCGTTAGGGGCGAGTCCCTAGCCCGCCTTGCGGAGGCCGTGGGCCGCATCCCGGTGCCGCCCGGCCTTGGCAAAGGACGCATCAAAACGAGTTTCACGCCCTCGGCCACAACCGCCCCAAAACCCTAGGGCTCACCTCAAAATTTCAAGTTTCAGCCTATTAAGAAGAAGAAACACGAAACTCCGTTATACTGCCTGTACAGATTGACATCCTGTCCAGGCGTCGCACCCTTAAAAATCGGTGTTGTCTGGGGCCTTATCCTCTCTTGCCGCCTCAAGGCACGCGCGCCATTCTTCCCGTGAAATAACGCCCGTGGTGGTTGCCCTAGCCTTGTGACGAGACACCTCAACCTTGCTTAACCCCAGTGCTTTACCCACGTCTTGATCGTGTGTGTATTGGCACGACCTCACCGCATCCACCACGGCCAGCATCTCAGAACTGGCGGCGGGCTTTGTCTCCCACCGCTGCCTCTCGTCCGCTTCGGTCAGTAGCTTCATCTCAGCATCCCGCGTGGCTGCCGTCCGCCGCCCCCGGAACTTCTCCCAACGCAGTTCAAAGGCCGCGCCGCCTTCACCAGCCAGCCCGCTGAGTTGCCGCAGTCCGAGAATGACCTCGAACGTGGTCGCCAACTTGCTGCTTCCCCGGTACGTGTCGCCACTCTTCCCTGAATGATGGACGAGAATGCAGGCGACATTGGCTTGCTTCAGCCGCATCAGGAATGACAAAATCGGGTTCATCGCCGCTGCCTCGTTCTCGTCCGCCACCTCGGCCAGGGTGCTGAAGTTATCCAAAATCACCAGGTCCGCACCCATCTGCCGCACCTTGGCCATAACCTCCTCTTGCCCGTCCCGTGTGGCCAAGTCAGGGAACTCCACGGCCGCGCCTAGGT
>JAQUAC010000366.1 GCA_028687415.1 Acidocella sp.
CGGCAGGTCTTCGGCCGCATGCAAAAGGTTTGCCGCTGGCAAGATCCGCGACAGGGCGGCGACCAGAGCGGCCTTGTCCACCTGCGAAAAATCGCGTTCGACAGTACTGAACACAGGGGCTTCCGGCGTATTTCCCATTACTTGCTCTCCATGTCGTTCTGCAGCAAGGCGGACAACCAGCCGAACGAGCCTTCACTCGTCCCCGTTGGCACGTACTCGCAACCGGCCCATCCGGCATACCCGATGGCATTCAGATGGCGAAACAGGAAGGGAAAGTTGATCTCTCCGGTACCCGGCTCATGGCGCCCGGGATTGTCGGCAAGCTGGATATGGCCGATGCGTGGCAAATGGGTCGCCAGGGTGCAGGCAAGATCGCCCTCCATCACCTGGGCGTGATAGATGTCGTACTGCAGCAAAAGGTTCGAGCGATCGGCCTCGTCGAGCAAGGCCAGTGCCGGCGCCGTGCGATCGACAAAAAACCCCGGCGTGTCGCGACTGTTGAGCGGTTCCATCAGCACGTGGCGGCCATTCACGGCGAAAGCATCAGCGGCGAAACGCAGGTTGTCCACCAGTGTCCGGCGCAGTTGCGCCTCGTCAATGCCAGCAGGACGCAAACCGGCCAGACAATTCACCCGCGCGCAATCCAGCGCTTCCGCATAGCCCGCGGCGACGGCAACTCCGGCGCGGAATTCCGCGATCCGCCCGGGCAGACAGGCAATGCCGCGCTCCCCCGCCCCCCAGTCGCCGGCCGGAAAATTGAACAACACCACCTCGACGCCGGCGCACCTGGCTGCGTCGGCTACCTCGTCGAGCGGAAAGGCATAGGGGAAATGGAATTCGACCCCCTTGAAGCCGCAAGCCGCTGCGGCAGCGAAACGCTCGAGGAAGGGCCGCTCCAGAAACAGGAAAGACAGGTTGGCAGAGAAGCGCAAGATGGGAAAACCCCCGAAACAGGTCCGAATCACGCTCCAGCTTCGTGCAGGAACGCCCGGAACGGCAGTCTCAAGCGTCAAACGCTACCGTTCCATGAGTTATCATGCGCGACTTGAACAAAATAATCCAAGCCCCGCCAATGATCCGCAAACTGCTGCGCCGCGTGTTTCGCCGCGCCGCGCCCGTCAGTGCCCTTCCCGAAGCCGCCGTGATACCGGTGGCCCGCCACGGCGTCCGCCGGGAGCATATTTCCCCCGCCGCCAACAAGGTCTGTGCCGTCCTGCAGGAAGGCGGGCACAAAGCTTACGTGGTTGGCGGTGCGGTTCGCGACGTTATCGTCGGCCATACGCCCAAGGACTTTGACGTCGCCACCAGTGCCACGCCTGAACAAGTCCGCGCCCTCTTCCGCCGCTCCCGCATCATCGGGCGCCGCTTCAAGATCGTGCATGTGATGAGCGGCTCGGAGACTATCGAAGTCTCCACCTTCCGCGCCATGCAGGACGCTGAGTCCACCGAAACCGACGAACACGGCCGCGTGCTGCGCGACAACGTGTTCGGCTCTATGGCCGAGGACGCCACTCGCCGCGACTTCACCGTCAACGCGCTGTACTACGACCCCAGCGACGAAACCATTGTCGACTACCACCATGGCGTGGCCGATCTGCAGCAGAAAACCCTGCGCATGATCGGCGACCCGCGCGTGCGCTATCGCGAAGATCCGGTGCGCATGCTGCGCGCCGCCCGCCTCGGGGCAAAGCTGGGACTGTCCATTGATCCGGCCGCCCGCGCGCCGATCCGCGAAATGGCGGAACTCCTCGAAAACGTGCCGCCGGCGCGCCTCTTCGACGAGATGCTCAAGTTGCTGATGTCCGGCCATGCCGTCAAATGCCTCAAGCAACTGCGCGAAGAAGGCCTGCACCACGGGCTCCTGCCGCTCCTCGACGTGATCCTCGAACAGCCCATGGGCGAACGCTTCGTGTGGCTGTCGCTCGAAAACACCGACGACCGCGTGCGCCAGGGCAAGCCCGTATCCCCCGGCTTCCTCTTTGCCACGCTGCTGTGGCACGAAGTGCTGGCCGACTGGGAAGCACGCAAGGCCAAGGGGGAATACTCCCAGCCGGCGCTTTTCGAAGCCATGGACGCCGTCCTTGAACGGCAGTCCGGCAAGCTCGCCATCACCCGCCGCATCGCCGGCGACATCAAGGACATCTGGGCCCTGCAGCCCCGTTTCGACAAGCGTGCCGGAAAAACGCCCCATCGTTTGCTCGAACAGCCGCGTTATCGTGCCGGCTGGGATTTCCTGCGCCTGCGCGCCCAGTCCGGCGAACTCCCGATGGAGCTGCCCGACTGGTGGGAAGCCTTCGCCGACGCGCATCCGGAAGCCCGCGAAAACATGCTGGTGCCCGACAAGGCCGGCGTCGCCAAGAAACGCCGGCGTCGCAAGAAGCCCGTTGCAGCCTCTGCCGCCTCGGGTAACGAATGAGTTCGGCTGCCCCAGAGCGCATCCGCGCCTTCGTGGCGCTGGGCGCAAACATCGGTGAGCCTGTAAAGCACCTGCGGGCCGCCGTTGAAGATCTGTGCACGCTGCCCGACACCTGTGTCGTGGCCCGTTCGTCCCTTTACCGCAGCGCGCCGGTTG
>JAQUAC010000367.1 GCA_028687415.1 Acidocella sp.
GGCTTGGACGGATTACATTGAAGCCGTGCTGCATGGGCAGGGTCTGCGCGTGCGCCGCAATGACCCCTATGCCGGTGGCTTCATCACCCGGCATTACGGGCGCCCGCGTGAGGGGGTGCAGGTGGTGCAATTGGAAGTGGCGCGGTCTTTGTACATGAATGAGCGGCAGTTCACCCGCAACGCGCAGTTTTCCAGGGTGCAACGGCAATTTTCGCAGTTTCTCGCGGCCATGGCTGAGGCCATGCACCTGTACGGCGCGGCGGGGCCGGATTTGCGGGCCGCGGCGGCGGAATAAAAAAAAGGCGGCGCTATTAAAGCGCCGCCAAGTTTAGGGAGGAAACGTCCAAGAAACAGGAGAGAAAACTCATCCTGTAGTTTGATGAGTAGAACGATTTTTGCTGCGGTGCAAGATAAATTTTGCAGTGCAACAAAATGGGACATTGCACCAGCCATTACGTGAGGCTTTGGAAAAAAATCAAAAAAAATCAAAGAGATGATTGTTTTGCCCCGGTTGGATGCGCAAGAAGACTTTACGCCGCCGCCGCTGCCGCTTATGAGCACATTACGTAAGGTGGCTAAAGCTGCCCGGCGTCGTGTGGAGGGGTGGCCGAGAGGCTGAAGGCGGCGGTTTGCTAAACCGTTATACTGGGTTAACCGGTATCGTGGGTTCGAATCCCATCCCCTCCGCCATTTTCAATGACTTAGCAGAAACAACATAGCACTTTTAAGTGCTTTAGTCATAATAGTCCTGTGTCATCTTTTGTGCTACCTAGCGACGAGACACGGCACTGCGCCCTTTCGCATAGCCGAGGTAGATCTCCGTTACCTTGACTGAGCTGTGCCCCAGATGGCGCGATAGATCATAAATATCCCTTCCTGCGCGGATCTCCGCAATGGCATAGGCGTGCCGTAGGTCGTGCAACCGGAACCTGGGCACTGCCTTAATCTTTCGACGTAGGTGAGCCCAGCCATTGCTAGCCGTGTTTACGTCACGATGCAGGTCAGGCAGCAGGTACCCGGCCTTTGGTGGCTCGAACCAGTCCGGCAGTTCGATGGTCCGGGGGCGGCCGGATTTGGTTTGATGGATCGTCAGGTCTCGACCGTGGACATGGGCGCGCTCGGCCCTCAGAGCTTCCCCTAGGCGCATGCCGGTATCACGCAGCCAGCGGACCAGCAGCCCCCATTCCGGCGATACCAATTCGATGGCACGGGCTATCGTCGCGTCGTCTGGCGCGCTGATTTGCCGCCGAGCTTCGCGTAGCATATTTCGATCATAATCAGCCATGATGTTCCGTTCCACCATCCCATTGGCGGCGGCGTATGCCAGCACCCGGCTAATGATGGTCAGGTCACGTCTGATCGTGGCATTCGTCGTGCCTTCCTTTTGTCGGGCCGTGATGAAGGTGGTGATGACCTTCATCGTGATGGCGGGGAGGGGAAGGGAGCGAAAATATGGGTCGATCTGCCGCAGGCTGACACGGTAGCGCGTGGCGGTTGTGGGCTTTACGGAACCCTGATCCAGCACGCCAATGCAATAGGTCATAGTGGCCTCCGGCCAACTTGGGGCCGACTCTATGCCGAATGAGCTGTCCTCAGCTTGCTTTTTGAGCGCCTTGTACCTTTCGCGTGCTGATTTGAGATCGCCCGTATGTAAGCTGACTCGTCGTAGCTGCCCGTTGACTGAAAAACGGGCATACCACGTCCCGTCACGTTGGTAGAGATTCTTCGGCACGTCGCGGATTCCTGTTTCCTGACCCATACGTCGATTGCATCGGGGTCGAATGTCCAAACTGATCCAATTTTGGCGGCGGAGGGAATAAGTCCCTTGGCAGCCATCTCTTGGATTTTGCGCGTAGACTGCGCCAGCAGGCGCGCAACGGCGTTAGCCCTGATGCGGTCAGCCATCGGAGATATCCTTCCGCGCGGCGGTGCGCTCCTCGGTGGTGCCGCGCCAGCACCAGCCGCGGTTCATTGACAGCAGGACAATGGTGCCGGAGGCGCGCAGGGTGGCCAGCAGCTTATCAGCCGCGCGGCGGGCGTTGAGAGGCTCCAGCCCCTGGTCGAATTCAGCGAACCAGAGTGTTACCTCATCGCGCGTGAAATAGGGGGTGGCTTGCATGCGCCGTTGCACGGCCTCGATTGCCGCCGGTGTGGGGCGGATGGTTTTGCAGGGGGGCCTCATGAGCGCGCGGCGGGGCGGGGCAGCGGGTGGATGATGGCGGTGCCGGCATGGCCGACCGTGGCGATCAGGCCGTGCTCGGCCAGGATGTCCATCATAGGCTCAATGCGTTGGCGCGCGGCGGCCGGACTGGTGGAGAAGCTGAACATCGGGCTGGCGCAGGCTGCCACCATGCCGTTGTAGAAGCGCAGGGCCTCGGCATCAGTCAGCAGTGCACCACGGGCGAGACCAGCCTGGTAGCCGGTTCTGCCGGGAATGTGGGTCAGCGCGGCGCTCATGCGTCATCTCCCGCCGCGCGGCGGGGCTGGGGCTTCTGGCGCCGGGTAAGGCGATGCGTGAAGGATGCGATCTCTCGCGTGCAGCGCGCCATGAACTGGCGGACGCCGC
>JAQUAC010000368.1 GCA_028687415.1 Acidocella sp.
CCATCACGCGATAGGGTGGGGCGGTCATCTGTGCGTGCGCCGCCAGAAATAACTCCACGCTCTCGCCATTACCCACAAGCATTGCCGTTTGCGCGGCCTCGCACTCGCCGGAGGGTTGTCGCGCCAGACGGTACAGGAACTTGGGGCCGGTCAGGAAGACCAGCAACACCAAAGTGAGAATTGCCGGAAAGGCCGGAGAGGGCAGGGGTAGTCCGGCACCGATCATCAGCAGCACAAGCATGATGGCGGTCACTATCGAAGCCGCTGCTAGTAGCGCCAGATCTTGGAAGGAGATGAACCGCCAATGCAGCCGGGAGAGGCCGAACGGAATGCCGATCAGGCAAATCGCCGCAGCACCCGCGAGTGGCAGGACATACGGCTCAGGCCATGGGTGCGCCGGATTGGCGAGCCAGAAGCTGAGCGCGACGGCCAGCGCGGCCATAAGGCCGTCCAGGGTGATATTCACCGCCATGCGGACGGGAAGTTGTGAAGATAGGTGCTGGCTCATGATCCCGGCTTATAGCCGGGTCAAAAGGCTTTGATCCATAAGCAAATGAAGCCGCCTATACCCAGTTCAACCAATCCAGAAGAGGCCCTCAACCTCCACGGCGGCGTCGAGCGGAAGTGAGGCGACGCCAATGGTCGAGCGCGCATGCCGCCCGGCATCACCGAACGCCGCCACGGCGAGGTCAGAAGCGCCGTTCATTACCACGGCGTGCTGGGAAAATTCCGGTGTGGCGGCGATAAACCCGCCGAGGCGGATGATTTTGGTGATGCTTTCCAAACCGCCAGGCAGGGCGGCGTTGAGCTGCGCGAGCACGTTGATGAGGCACAGCCGCGCCGCGTGCTGGCCTTCCTCCAGGGAGACGCTCAGGCCGAGCTTGCCCGTCACCGCCACCTTGCCGTCTACGGCGGGTAGTTGGCCGCTCACCGTGACAAGATTCCCGGCAATGGTGACCGGCACATAGGTGGCCACGGGCGGCATGGGCACTGGCAGCTTGATTCCGAGTTCAGCGAGGCGTGCGATAACGGTCATGGTTTAACTCACAAGTTTAAGGGCTTTGCGGCGCTCGCGCGGAGCCGGAGTCGGCAGGTCGAGTGGCAGCAGCGGCGCGCGGTCGGCCGCACCGTCGCCCACCGTGTCGGCCGGGTCCACGGTCGCCGGGGCCAGATTCGTCTGGCCAAGATAGTTCACCGCGAGATTGCGGAAGACGTAATCCAGCATCGAGGTTGCGGCTGGTACAGCGGCATCGCCCTCAACCGCGCCGGAAGGTCCGAAGCGCGTGAAGGTGAAGGCCTCGACATAGTCTTCAAGGTTCACACCGTGTTGCAGGCCGATGCTGATGGCGATGGCGAAGGCATCCATGAGCCCGCGGAAGGCCGAACCTTCCTTATGCAAGGCTACGAAAATCTCACCGAGCTGCCCGTTGGCGTACTCGCCGGTCGAGAGGAATAGCTTGTGCCCTCCCACGCTGACCTTCTGCGTATAGCCGCTGCGCCGCGCGGGCAGCGGCTCGCGCACAGATTTGCGCCGAACCGGTACCGGCGCCGCCGGGCGGGTGGGCATGGCGGCCACCAGCGGGGCGAGAGCGTCATGCATGGCCGCATGGGCGGCGGGGCGCGTCAGGGGAAAGAGCATCTCACCGCTGAGTGCCTTGGCCAGCGCGGCCTCTGCGGATAGACCCTTCGCGGCTAGAGCCTGTCCGGCCCAGAGGCTTAGCCCGCCATCGCCCGTGAGCGGCGACAAAGCAGGGGCGAAATTCAGTACCTCGGCGCCGAGCAGTGCCTCGATTTCTGGTTCGGCGGCAAAGCCAAGCAGCGACTCGTGGCGCCTGTTGCCCGAACGCAACGCCTCTTCTTGCGCGGACTTGGTGGCGGATTTCAGCCCCGGCAGCACGCCGCTCTCCGGCAGCGTTGTTACCGTGATGGGGTATCCGGGCGCGGCCCCGCGCAGCGCGGCGGAGGCGATGTCCACCTGCGCGCTAATATAGGCTGTCAGCGTCACCGCCAGATTGCGCGCTTCCGCGCTGTCGTAGTCGAGTCCAAGCCGCGCCAGGAACAGGTTTAGGTCAGTAAAGCCGATGTTCAGCCTCTGCGCGGAGGGAGCCGCCAAGGTCAGCGCGGTCACGGCAAGACGCGCGGCCTTCTCCAAGCCGGAGAGGTCGAAACTGCCGGACTCGTCGAGGAAGGCAGAGAAATTGAAAACAAAGCCCGGCTGGCCGGCTGCTTTATTGCGCCAGATATCAGCGCTGGGGCTGCCGCGCCGCGCCGCCAGCAGGCCGTGCAGCGCCGTGCCGATCTCCTCACGGAGTCCGGCAGTCGTGCCTCGGGCCGCTATGGGCGCGATCCAGCTTTCTGCAGCCGCGGCAATGTCGATGCTTTTTCGTCCTGGCAGAATTGCAGCCAAAGCATTCGCCGCCTCCTGTCCCCAGGATGCAGGCAATTTCACGGCTGTGGAGGCTGAATCTGGGTCCGCCGCCGCCGCGGTCGCAGTCTGCTTGATGCCGTGCCAGGATTTGTCGGTTCTGATCTGTCCCATGCGCAGAGTTTAGGCCGGAGAGAGG
>JAQUAC010000062.1 GCA_028687415.1 Acidocella sp.
ATCATGGATGATCTGCGCGGTCGGCTCATGCGCCCAGGGCACAAGGCGGACAGTGCTGGCATCGGGGATTAGCTTGATGTCGATGATCGCGGGGTCGGTGAGCCTGTCTTCCGGATCATCCGGGTATTCACCGGTCACTGATTGGATGAAGATCGCCTCTGGCAAACGCGGCGCGCCGCCCTGGAAGAACTTCTGCGCGGGCATGATCTTGCCGCGGGGAATGCCGGTGATGTCGGGCACCAGGCATTCAACTTCTGTGATCCGATGCTCATCGAACCACTCATGCAGGTCTATCTGTTTTTTTTCACTCATATTGTCCTCGAGTGGCGGGCGGCGCCTGAGGAAATCCGGCCACCGCCCCGCCGGGGTTTACTGGAGCACGCTGGTCCAGATCTGATTAAACAGCTTGTATTTCGCACCGCGTAGCGGGGCGAGGAAGACCAGATGCTGCATCTCGGCATCGGTCGGGTTGATCAACGTGCTGCTCATGATGCCGGTAAGCTGCTTCTGCGAGGCAGCATTCGGGCTGGCATACTGGTTGTAGTTGGAGAGCGTCGCGCCGTTGGTCGCGTCCAGGATAAAGTTGATGAATTGCAGCGCCAGCTTCGGGTTCGGCGCGTGGGTGGGGATGGCCATCGTATCCACCCAGATCTCCGCGCCCTGATCGGGCAGGAAGAATTTCAGCTTCTTGCAGCTGCCATCGGCGTAGCACTGGGTGATGTCGCCGTTATAGGCCATGGAGGCCGCGATCAGCCCGCTCTTCATCTGATCGCGCGCCGGGGTTTCATCGATGAAGCCTGAGAAGTTCGGGCGCTTCTTGGTTTTCTCGATCAGCTTGGCGGCGGCGATCCACTGGCTCTTCTCGGAGCAGTTGAAGCCATAGCCCAGATAGGCGCAGGCGGCGCCGATCTGGTCGCGCCCCTCACCCTTCGGCAGCACGAACGGATAGCTGGGGTTCATCTTGGGGTCGAAGAGCAAGCCCCAGCCGGTGCCGGGATCCTTGATTTTGGCCGGGTCATACACAATGCCCGTGGTGCCCCACTGATAGGGAATAGAGTATTTATCACCGACATCGTAATCCGGGCTCTGGAACTTCACCGCCAGGTTAGAGAAATTCGGCACCAGCTTGTGGTCGATCGGCTGGATCAGCCCTTCATCCGCCAGCTCCGGTACGTAATAGCTGGAGGGCACCACCACGTCGTACTGCGCGTCTCCGCCAGCCTTCAGCTTGGCGGACATTTCGGCGTTGCTCTCGTAATCGGTCTCCACGACCTTACAATTGCATTGCTTCTCAAAAGCGGTGAGCAGGCCTGGATCAATGTAATCAGACCAGATGAACAGGTTGAGCGTCGGCTGCTCCGCCCGCGCCGCAAAGGGCGTAGCCAAGCCCAGGGCAACCGCCCCGGCAGCGATACAAGATAATATCTTCATGCGATTTTTCCCCGTGCTGCAAGCTGGCCCGCACGTTCGCGGTGCCGCGTGATGAAAAAGTGAACCAAGGCCAAAGCGATGATCGTGCCAATCATCAGCGTACCGAGCGCGTTGATTTCGGGCGAAATGCCCTTTCTGGCGATGGCACCGTAGATATAAATCGGCAGTGTCACGCTGCCCGGCCCTGAAGTGAAGAAGCTTATGGTGAAATCGTCGATGGACAGCGTGATGCCGAGCAGAAAACCGCCGATGATAGCCGGCTGCACCACGGGCACGATGAGGTAGAAGAAACTCTTCACACCATTGGCGTAAAGATCATAGGAGGCCTCGAACAGATACGGGTCCAGTCCCGAGAGCCGCGCGAACACGGTAAGCGCCACATACGGCACCTGGAAGGTGATGTGGGCGATAACCATCGTCCCCAGCCCTGCGCTGAGAAACCCTGTGGCGTTATGCACGAAGTTGAAGAAGATCAGCTCCGAAATGCCAAACACCAAGCTCGGCATGATGATCGGCGTGTAGATGATCAGGCTCGGCATATGCGCCAGGAAGCCCTTGGCGTTGGCGTTACGGAAACGGCACAAACCATACCCCAGCAGCGTGCCTAGCACGGTGGAGGTGATGGCGGAACCAAAGGCGAGGATGAGCGAGCGCTGCAGCGCCGCGCCGACAGCGCCATCGTGCAGCAGAATATTATAGGCATGCAGCGAATGCCCGGTGCTGTTCGGCGCGGGAGAGAACGAATAATAGGCTACCAGCGCCAGCGGCGTGTACAGCAGCACATAAACCGGCCAGGAGATGCCCGAGAGGGCGTAGCGTACACCGCGCGGGATCATATCGTTGCCTCCTCGGCCCCGCCCAGCTTGCGCGTAAGGATGCGGAAGGCCACCAGCCCCAGCCCGGTGAATACCAGCATGATGATGGTCAGCGCCGCACCGTAAGGCCAGTCAGGCGTTTCGGTAAATTGGTTAGCGATCAGCGAGCCGATCATCAATGCGCGGTCCCCACCCAAAAGCTGCGGCACCACGTAGTCGCCGAAGGCCGGGATGGCGACGAAAATCACACCTGAGAGCAACCCCGGCAGCGTCTGCGGAAACACCGCATGCCAGAACAGTTTCGCACCCGAGGCGTAGAGGTCGCGTCCGGCTTCCACCAGCGTCCAGTCCAGCTTCTCGGCCGAGGCGTAGAGCGGAACGATCATGTAAGGCAGATAATTATACGCAAGGCCCGTGGTGACGGCGAAGCTGCCCGGCGCCAGACCAAGATGGGGCGGCACCAGATGCAACGCATGCGCCAGCCAGGAGACCGGCGCATTCGGCCCCAGCAGTTCCAACCAAGCATAGGTGCGCACCACCTGATTGGTCCAGGAAGGCAGTATGATAAACAGCAGCAGCAGCGGGCGCAGGGATTCCGGCCGGCTCATGATGAAAAACACCAGCGGGTAGGACAGCGCTGCCGAGACCAGCGTGGCGGTGCCCGCCTGCGCCAGGGAGCGCAGGAAGATGGCGATATTCCCGCTATCCCACCCCAGCAGCGAATACCCGGCCACCTGCTGAAACGGCGCAAGCGAGAGCGGCAACACCGGGTTGCCGTAATCATCGGCCGAAAAGAAGGCGATGGCGAGCAGAATGGCGCTCGGGATCAACAGGAAGAGCATGATCCAGACCAACCCCGGCCCGGCCGTAATCCATAGCCGCAGGCGTTGCCGCCCGGCTTCAAGCGCAACCTCTGATCGCACGGTGCTCATGGTTCGATCTGCATGATGTTGTCAGGCTTCAGCTCCACCGCCACCGGCTCACCGGGGCGCCAGCTGCGCTCGGCGGCCTGGTTGTTGGTGTCGAACGCCAGCACGGACTGACCGTTGGCAAGCTCGATGCGGTATTGGGTGGAGGCACCCATGTAGATCGCCTCCCGCACAACGCCCATGAACAGGTTGGTCTGGTCCTTCGGCACCGCTGTGTCGTTATATATCCAGATTTTCTCTGGGCGGATCATGGCAAGACCGGAGCCGTTCAGCGGCGCGGCGATGGTCAGTTCGCCAAGCGGCGTCTGTGCCGTGTGCGGGCCTGTGGGCGTGAACGGCCAAATGTTGGAGAGCCCGAGGAACTCCGCCACGAACACGTTCTTCGGCTTCTCATACACGTCCAGCACCGGGCCTACCTGCTGGATCTTGCCCTTGCTCATCACGCCAATGCGATCGGACATAACCAACGCCTCGTGCTGGTCATGCGTGACGAAGATGAAGGTCATGCCCAGGCGTTTTTGCATGCGCAGCAGCTCGATCTGCAATTCCGCGCGCAGCTTGGCGTCCAGGGCGGAGAGCGGTTCGTCCAGCAGCACCACCTCAGGCTCGTTCACCAGGGCACGGGCCAGGGCCACGCGCTGGCGCTGGCCGCCGGAGAGCTGTGTCGCGCTGCGCTTGGCAAAATCGCCAATCTGCATCATCTCCATGATGGCGTCCACGCGCTTCTTGCGCTCCGGGTTCTTGATACCCCGCATACGCAGGCCGAAGCCGATATTCTGCTCCACATTAAGGTGCGGAAACAGTGCGTAGGACTGGAACACAGTATTCACCGCGCGCTTATGCGCCGGCACGTCCTGCATCTCTCGTCCCGAGATGAGGATGCGCCCGTCATCTGGCGCCTCAAAGCCCGCAATCATGCGCAGGAGCGTGGTCTTGCCGCAGCCCGAAGGCCCTAGAAGTGTAAAGAATTCGCCTGGATGAATATCCAGGTCGATATGGTCAACCGCCGCGATGGAGCCCGCGAAGATTCGGGTGATACCGGAAAGGGAGATGGCACCGCGCTTGGCGGAGTGAGCGGACAGAACCGCCTGGGCCGGGGGATCGAACGTCACGCGCCCCCTCCGTTAGCAGAAATACACGATGTTTCAGTCTTGAGCGGCTTTTTTGTCCACAGCACGCAAATCCCCGTTTCTCTTGTGGCGCCAGTCTCGCCTAGCCCAGATGAGGCCGTCAAGAATAATATGAAGAAAATTTCCGGTTTTTTGCGGTTGCATATATTTTACGTTGCAGGCTAGGGCATTGAATGCCTAACGTTGTCAAAAATCCTAAACACATGGAATTCAGGAGCTATGTCGGCGGCCACACGGAACGAAGACATGTCTGACGATATCGGCACCCGGCTGAAGCTGGTACGGCAGATTTTCGGGCTGACACAGCGTGAACTGGCGCGGCGCGCGGGAGTGACAAACGGGGCGATCTCGCTGATCGAGCAGAACCGCGTCAGCCCTTCGATCTCGTCGCTGAAGAAAATCCTGGACGGCATTCCACTTTCACTGGCGGATTTCTTCACGCTCAACTTCACTTCGTCGGACAACGTGTTCTTCACCGCCGACGAACTAACCGAGATCGTCTACGATCCCGCCATCTCCATGCGCATGGTCGGGCGCAAGGTGAAGGGCCGGATGCTGCAAATGCTGCGCGAGACCTATCAGCCCGGCGCCGATACTGGCGACGCCATGCTGCGGCATGAGGGCGAGGAATGCGGCATCATCGTCTCCGGCTGCCTGGCTGTCACGGTAGGCGTGGAGGAAAAAGTGCTGCAGCCGGGCGATGCGTATTACTTCCGCTCGGACATCCCGCACCGCTTCCGCAACCCCGGCACCGAACCCTGCGTGCTGATCAGCGCCAACAGCCCGCCCTCGTTCTAACTAGCGGCGGGTTTTACCCGGCATGGCGATGATAACGGGGGCGGCCAGCACCAGCGCCGCCACGTTCCAGACGACGAAATCCAGATTCTGCGCCCCCTCCATCACGGCGTCAGCCAAGGCCAGCACGGCCAGCGCGTTGGCCACCAGTAATTCCTCCCAGCCAAGATTGCTGGGCTTATCCTTGGTCCAGAAGCGCAGCACCGCAGCCATTACAGGGATGATGAACACCGGCAACGGCGCGTCGCGGTAGCGGCCGGAGAACACCAGCATGACCTGGAACACCGCGGCCGAGGCCAGAAAGACGAACCAGAGCGCATCGTAAGTTAAGGGCAGGCGCAAGCGGCGCAGCTTGGCCAGCACTTCCGCCCCAGTCATCACCGGGGGCAATGCCCGCCCCGCCAGCACGGCATCAGCCCGGCGGATGACGAGGAAGGCGAATACCGCCTGCAAGGGCAGGTTCACCAGCGCGTCCAGCCGCAGCCAGTTATCGTAGAGCATTGGCAGCGTGCCCATGCAGGCAATGGCGAAGCCGTTGCCCAGCGCGAAGGCGGGCACGGCGAGGCGCATATTGCGGAACCCCACGGCGGCGAAGAGCAGCGTGCCCATGAGCGCACCCAAGCCCGCGTACCAGGGCCAGCTCGGATGCTCCACCACACCGCCGTTAAGCGGGAATTTCTGCACCCGGTCGGCATTCCAGATGCCCCAATTGGCGCCGGCCACGCCCTCATCTTCGTATTTCCAATTCTGGTCGAAGGCCTCGATGAGATTGTAATCCACCCCCTCTTGCCCGGCGAGGGTGACGAAGCGGCGCAGGAACACGGCCTCATTCACACGGCTGGGGGCGGCGGGGCCGCGCCAACGCCCGCGTGAGGGCCAACCCGTCTCGCCAATGGAGATCTGCTTGCCGGGGAACTGCGCCTTGAAGGCATTAGTGGTGGACTGGATCTCGGCCAAAGCATCATCCACGCTCAGTGGCGTATCCTCCCAATAGGGGAGGAAATGGATCATCACCACATCCACATGCGACCCCACTTGCGGGAATTGCTTCCAGAAATCCGTCACATCCGCGTAGGCCACCGGTTGCTTCACCTGGGCGCGCACCTGGTCGATGTCCTTGATCAGATCATCCACCGAAAGGTCGCGGCGGAGCAGAACCTCGTTGCCGACAATCACGCGGGTTATGGTATCCGGGTAGGCGTTGGCCTCGGCAATGCCCGCCGCCATCTCCTTGGCGTTATCCGCCGGCGTGCCGCTGAGCCAGATGCCGAGCCACATTTTCAGCCCCGCCTTCTGGGCCAGACCGGCGATGTCGGTATGCGCGGCGATGCGCGCTTGCGTCTCCGCCGGGCTACCCTCAATCGAGGAATAGGTGCGGATGCCGTTCGCCTGTCCTGCAATCAGCGCCAAATCCTGGGAGATTTCCTCCGGCGTGGGGAAGGTTTTGTCCTGCGGGCTCTGCCAAGCCCGGTAGGGGGCGTAAGAAAGCGAGTTGAATTTCCCCGCCGGCATGGTCACATCGCCAGCCTGCGGCTGATTCGGCGCCTTCCACAGGAATACGGTCAGAACGCTGAGCAGCACACAGGTAAGGAAACCTTTTTTCATGGCGCAAGGCTTAGCCGGAGCGTCTTTTTTGGGGAAGAGACATGAACGACGAGGTTATCAGGCACGTATTAACCAGGACGAAGCGTATTGCCCTGGTCGGTGCCTCGAACAAGCCAGAACGGCCCTCCTATCATGTCATGGAGTATCTGCTGGAACAGGGGTTTGACGTGACGCCGGTCAACCCCGGCTTGGCTGGGCAGAAGCTGCTGGGCCGCAAGATTGCGGGCAGCTTGACCGAGGCGGGGCCGCTGGACATGGTGGATTTATTCCGCAACAGCGCCGAGGTGCTGGCCCCGGTACGTGAGGCGATCCGCCTGGGCGCCAAGACAATCTGGATGCAGCTCGGCGTGGTGAACGAGGAAGCGGCGGCGGAAGCGCGCGCCGCCGGGCTTACGGTCATCATGGACCGCTGCCCGGCGATAGAAATGCCCCGTCTGGATCTGGAAGCCTAGAGGCCCTTAGCTCGCCAGCTCCGGCACTTGGCCCAGCGCCAGCATATGCAGCGCCGCCGGGTTGCTCAGCACCAGGCGGCGCCGGCGCTGGAACACCACGCCATCCTTGCAAAGCTGTTCCAGCAGCAGGGCAACGGTACGCGCGGTGCCGCCGGCCAGGGCCGCCAGCTCCTCCGGAGCCAAAGCCGGGGTGATATGCACAGTCAACCCGGCCTCCACCTCGAACGCCTCCGCCAGATTGAGCAGGGTCAGCGCCAGCCGTTCCACCGCAGTGCCCAGATGCGCCGGCACCGCGCAATCCGCCGTTACGGGGGCTGAATGGCGGGGCAGGAGGACAAGCGTGCCAGCATGGCGGGTTCTTTCATGACGATGAATTATATATAAATCCTATATATATAGTATTATATTTTTTGCGCAAGAAGACCCATTCCCTTTCTGGCCGGGCCGCACCGCAACGTGATAAACGCCCGGCATGCGCCCTCCCCCCGCCCGGCAGGTTCGTTTTACCGCGTTCCGGCTGCTGAGGCTGGTCTTTGTCACAAGCCTGTGCGCGCCGTTGCTGGCCAACGACAAGCCATTGCTGTTGAGCTATGAGGGACACATATACGCACCTGTCTACCAGACAATTTCCGGCACGCGGTTCGGGCCGGATTTCCTGCCGACAGCGGCTGATTACACCAACCCGGCGGTACGCGCCGCCATCAGCGCGCATGGCTGGATGATCTTTCCCCTCATTCCCTATAACTACAACAGTATCGCCTGGGACGCCTCCGCCGCCCCTGCCCCGCCCTCCGCCCGGCACTGGTTGGGCACGGATGCCGCCGCGCGCGACGTGTTGGCCCGGCTGCTTTATGGCCTGCGTACCTCGCTACTGTTCGGGCTGGCATTAAGCCTTGCCGCCTGCGCGCTGGGGCTGGCGGCGGGCACGGTGCAGGGGTTTTACGGCGGGATGGTGGATCTGCTGGGCCAGCGCTTCACCGAACTCTGGTCCGGCCTGCCGCTGCTGTTCATTCTGCTGATTCTGAGCAGTCTGTTCGCGCCGGGCTTCGCCGTGCTGCTGGCGGCGCTGCTGGCGTTTTCCTGGATGTATCTGGCCAATCTGGTCCGCGCCGAGGTGCTGCGCATCCGCCAGATGGACTACATCGCCGTGGCGCGCATTACCGGAATCTCTGATGCGCGGATCATGCTGCGGCATGTCCTGCCCAATGCCGCCACCGCCGCCCTCACCTTCCTGCCCTTCCTGCTCGCGGATTCCATCGCGCTGCTCGCCAGTCTGGATTTTCTCGGGCTTGGGCTGCCAGCGGGCGCCCCTTCATTGGGCGAGATGCTGGCCGAGGCGCGGGAGAATGTGTTTGCCCCATGGCTGGGGATCAGCGCCTGCCTGACGCTGGGCATGGTGCTGCTGCTGCTCATCGCCGCCGGGGAGGCAATGCGGGAGACTTTCGACCCGCATCGCTGACCGAAGGTTAACCCAGGGCCACCGCTTGCGCCGTATAGAGCAGCGCCGTGCCGGTGCGCGCCAGGCCCAGCAGGGCGGCGAAGGCGGCATCATCAAACGTGCCCTTCTCCGCCGTGGCCTGGATTTCGATAATGCCGCCACCCTGAGTCAGGATGAAATTGGCATCGGCATCGGCGGCGGAATCTTCAACATAGTCCAGGTCCAACACCGGGTTGCCCTCAAAAATGCCGCAGGAGACCGCCGCTACCTGCCCCACCAGCGGGTTGGCTTTCAGGATGTTGTTCGCCTGCAGCTTACGGAAGGCCAGCGCCAGCGCGACATAGGCCCCGGTGATGGAGGCGCAGCGCGTACCGCCATCGGCGTTCAGCACATCGCAGTCCAGGGTGATGGTGATCTCTCCCATTAGCTTGCGGTCCACCACGGCGCGGAGCGAGCGGCCGATGAGGCGCTGGATCTCCTGCGTGCGGCCGGATTGCTTGCCGCGCGCGGCCTCGCGGTCGCCACGGGAATGGGTGGCGCGCGGCAGCATGCCGTATTCCGCCGTCACCCAGCCCTCGCCCTTGCCACGCATGAAGCCTGGCACACGCCCCTCCACGCTCGCCGTGCACAGCACCTCGGTGCGGCCCATGCGGATCAAGGCTGAGCCCTCGGCATGGTGGGAGAACCCGGTCTCGATGGAAACGCTCCGGAGTTCATTAAAATTCCTGCCTGAGGGCCGCATGCTTTTCTCTCCTGTAATCTTTAACGTCGGCGTGCTATTATCCGAGACCTTGCCAATGGACCATAGAAACAAACCCAACCCGCTGCCGCTGCGCCTCCCCCCGGGGCTTGATATGCGCTCGGCCGCGGTGCTGCGTGAGATCGTGGAGCAATATGTGGAGACCGGGGAGCCGGTGGGCAGCCGCACCCTCTCCCGCCTGCTGCCGCACCGGCTCTCCCCCGCCACCATCCGCAACGTGATGGCCGATCTAACCGATGCCGGATTGCTGTTTTCCCCGCACACATCTGCCGGGCGGCTGCCAACTGAGCGCGGGTTGCGGCTGTTCGTGGACGGGCTGTTGCAATTCGGCGAACTCTCGGAGGATGAGCGGGCCACCATCAACCTCGCCCTCGGCCAGTCCGGGCGCAGCTTGCAGGATACACTGGCCCAGGCCTCCTCCATGCTCTCCGGGCTCTCCGCCGCCGCGGGAATGGTTCTTGCCCCCAAGGGCGAGGGGCCGGTGAAGCATATCGAATTCGTGCCGCTCTCCCCTGGCCGGGCGCTGGTGGTGCTGGTCTCCGCCGACGGGCAGGTGGAAAACCGGATGATCGAAACGCCACCCGGCCTGCCGCCCTCGGCCTTGCAGGAGGCCAGCAACTACCTCAACGCCCAGCTCTCCGGACTCTCCCTGGCGGAGCTGCGCAAGCGCGTGGCCGAGGATTTGACCGCCGACCGCAGCGCGCTGGACACGCTGACCAACGCCGTGATCGAGGCGGGGCTGGCCACCTGGGGCAG
>JAQUAC010000369.1 GCA_028687415.1 Acidocella sp.
ATCGTGCTCTCCACCGCCTATATGGACGAAGCCGAGCGCTGCTCGCGCCTGGCGCTGATGCACGCCGGTAAAATCCATTATTGTGACACCCCGGCCAGGCTGAAACAGACAATGCCGGGGATGCTGCTGGCCATCACCGCAGCTAACCCGCGCGCCGTGCGCGCCGCACTGGCCGATGCCCCCGGCGTGTTGGGCCTGCTGCTCATGGGCGACCGCGTGAACGTGCGCGTTGACGATGCCGCCCGCCGCGCGCCCGAACTGCGGACTAAACTGGACGCCCAGAACATCACCATCACCGGCATCGGCCCCATCGAGCCCGCCATCGAGGATGTGTTCGTAGCCCTGGTCGGCGGCGGAGCCAGCGTATGAACACCGCGCCCGCCGTCATCGCCCAGGGGCTGACGAAAAAATTCGGCACCTTCACGGCGGTGGACCATCTGGACCTCTTAATTACCCAAGGCGAGGTCGTTGGCTTCATCGGCCCTAACGGCGCGGGCAAATCCACCACCATCCGCCTGCTGTGCGGCCTGCTACGCCCCACCTCCGGCACCGCCCGCGTCGCGGGCTACGACATCGTGCGCCAGCCGGACATGGTGCGCCTGCACATCGGCTACATGTCGCAGAAATTCTCCCTCTACGGCGACCTTACTGTGCATGAGAACCTGCGCTTCTTCGCTGGTATTTATCAGGTGCCGCGCAGGCAAATCGCGGAGCGCATTGCCTTCGCCGTATCCATGGCCGGGCTGGAGGGGCGCGAGGGCGCGCTGGTGCGCACGCTGGCCGGAGGCTGGAAGCAGCGCCTAGCGCTGGGCTGCGCCATATTGCATCGCCCGCCGGTGCTGTTCCTCGATGAGCCGACCTCCGGCGTGGAGCCTGAGGCGCGGCGCCGCTTCTGGGACCTCATCCACACCCTGGCGGCTGATGGCGTGACCATACTGGTCTCCACCCATTATATGGACGAGGCCGAATATTGTAACCGCATCGCGCTGATCGACGCGGGAAAGCTCATCGCCCTGGGCAGCCCCGGCGAGTTGCGGCGCCACGACCTTGGGGGGCAGCTGTTCGAGCTGGAGTGCTCCACGCTGGGCGCCACCCTGGCAGCCGCGCGCCAGGCGCCGGGCGTTATCGAGGCCGCGATTTTCGCCGACAAACTGCATGTGCTGCTGCGCGCGGGCACTGAGGGCGAAGACCTGCTCACCCACCTCGCCGCCAAGGGCTTCGCCGCCGGACCCATCCGCGGTATTCTGCCCAGCCTGGAGGATGTGTTCGTCCAGCTGGTCTCGCGTGAGCAGGATGCCAGCGCATGAACCTGCGCCGCATCTTCGCCATTGCGTACAAGGAGGCGTTACAGGTCTGGCGTGACCCGCGCAGCCTCGCCATCGCGCTGCTCATGCCGCTGATGCAGATGGTCCTGCTCGGCTACGGCATCAGTCTGGATATCAAGCATGTGCCCCTCTGCCTCTACGACCAGGAGAACAGCCAGACCAGCCGCTCAATCGTGCAGGATTTCACCGCCTCCGGCTGGTTCAAAACCGCTGCCATCCTTAACAGCAACCGCGCGGTGCGCGCCGCGATGGACGATGGCACCTGCATCGGCGCCCTGGTCATTCCGGTGAATTTTTCACGCATTCTGGCGCAGACCGGCCATGCGCAGGTGCAGGCCGTGTTCGACGGCACGGACGCCAACACCACTAATATCGCCACCGGTTACGCCCAAGGGGTCATTGCGCAAATCACCGCCAGCTTCGCCCGCAGATGGGATGCGCAACATGGTGTCAGCCCACCGACCGTAGGCAGTATCAACCTGGAATCGCGTGTTTGGTTCAATGAAGGCCTGGATAGCCGAAATTTCATCATCCCCGGTGTGGTTGCTGTCATCCTAGCCTTGGTTGGTGCGCAGCTCACCTCGCTCACCGTGGCGCGTGAGTGGGAACGCGGCACCATGGAGCAACTTATCTCTACCCCGGTGACCTCCGCCGAGCTCATGATCGGCAAGCTCAGCCCGTATTTCCTCATCGGGCTGATCGACGCCGCCTTTTGCCTCTGCGCCACCGCCTTCTGGTTCCAGGTGCCATTCCGCGGCAGCCTTTTCCCGCTCATCCTCACCACTTCACTATTCGCCATCGTTATCATGTGTATCGGCTACCTGATCTCTGTGCGAATCCGTAGCCAGCTTGGCGCCAGCCAAATTGCGCTGATGCTCACCATGTTGCCGACGACCATGCTCTCAGGTTACACTTTTCCCATCGACCAGATGCCCCCCGCGATCCGCGCTGTCAGCCTGCTGGTATATGCCCGCTATTACGTAACCATTCTGCGCGATGTTTTCCTCAAGGGCAGTTCAATCATCGACATGGGCGGGCCGATTTTAGCGCTAACGCTTTATGCCGTTGTGGTCATCTGGCTGGCAGCGCGTGCATTCCATAAGCGGTTGGACTAGCCCGATGCTGGACCGTCTTTACGTCATGTTCATGAAAGAGTTTTTGGAGCTCAAGCGTGACTTCTGGGCAATTTTCCGCCTGGTCGTACCTCTACTCATCCAAGTGATAATCTACGG
>JAQUAC010000063.1 GCA_028687415.1 Acidocella sp.
GTATTTTTTGGCGATGGAGATCACGAGGCGCAGATTGGCCTCGATCATCTCCTTCTTTGCGCGTGTGGAATCACGCTCACCACGCGAGACGGTGGTGTAGACGCGGCGGAATTCCTCAATCGGCAGCCCGGCCTCGGCGGCCACCTTGCCAATCTGCGCGCGCAGCTCGATGACCTGCGGCTCGTGCTTCTTGGCGAAATCCTTCCAGCCCTTGCCCGGCAGGTGCGAGACGGCTTGCAGCCAACCCGGGTCCATCTCGCGGCCACGGTAATGCTGCAGGAACTCGTCGCGCGTCACCTTGGCGCTCTCGGCTAGGCGGAGCATCTGCCCCTCCAGCCCGTTCAGCCGCTGGTTCAGCACCTTCAGCTGCGCCACCAGCTCTTCGATACGGTTGTTGTGCAGGCGGATTTGCTCAACCTTGGCCACCAGCTCGTCGCGCAGCTTCTCATACGCCTTCTCGGAGCGGGAGTTCACATCCCCGCCGGCGGTGAGGTTGTCGATGCGCTTGGTCTGGAGCTTAGCTAGCTTATCGTAGAGCTTCTCGATCTCCTCGAAATGCGTGAAGATCTCCGGCTTCAGCTTCTCTTCCAGCGCGGAGAGGGACATGCCTGCCCCTTCGCCTTCCTCGTCATCGTCAACTTCCTCGACCGCCGCGGCGTCGAAGGTGGCTTCGGCGGCACCCGGCTCGTTGCCGGCCTGCATGGCTTCCAGGTCGATAACGTCGCGCAGCAGCACGCGGCCGTTATTCAGGGCCTCATGCCAGGCGATGATGGCGCGGAAGGTAAGCGGGCTCTCGCAGAGCCCGCGGATCATCATGTCCCGCCCGGCCTCTATGCGCTTGGCAATGGCGATCTCGCCCTCACGGGAGAGCAGCTCAACCGAGCCCATTTCACGCAGATACATGCGCACCGGATCGTCGGTGCGGCTGACCGAGCTCTCGGAGATATTGCCGGCCTGCTCCTCATCGTCCCCGGACTCTTCCTTCGGGGTAGCCTGGGCCTCGCCTTCTTCGCCCTCCTCGCTCTCCACCACCTGGATGCCCATCTCCGAGAGCATCGCCATGATGTCCTCGATCTGCTCGGAGGAGTTCTGCTCAGCGGGCAGGACGGCGTTCAGCTCATCGAAAGTGATGTAGCCGCGCTCCTTGCCCTTTGCGATCAGGCGTTTTACGGCGGCCGATTGCGTGTCCAGCACGTTGGCGTCGGCTTCGGCCTCGGGGGCGGCGGTTTCCGTCGTGGTGGTCGGCTTGGTGGCCATGGTCAGGCGATACTCCAGGGAATTAGCGGCGGGTATATTTTACAATTCGTTAGATAGGCAATAACCTTGCCGTATTCGAGTCAGGAATCTGCGGTTCCGGTTTCGCCTGATAGGGCATTTAATAGTAACTCATTGTACTTTTTTAGACGATCCCACGCGGCGCGATCATCCTGATGCGCCATCCAATAGGCTTGGGTCTCGTCACGCTGCGCTCGCAACATGTCGATACTGAAATCCATGAGGCTATACCAACTCCACCAAGACTCCGCAGCTTCAGCCGGACTTGCATCCGGCGCCAAGCGATAATCGCCCGCGGCAAGCGTCTGAACCGCCCGCGCCTGTTCGGCCAGGCCCGAGTGCTCCAAATGGGAGCACAGGTTTGCAGTGTCAAGCCGTTTTGCGTGAGCGGCGAAGTCGTGCAGCGCGTGCCTCAGCCGGTCTTCCTCCGGCGGCAGCTCCACATGGGAGAATGCTTCCTCCACCTCGGGAATGAGATAAGGGTGGTCGAGCAGCGTCGCCAGCATCAGCCGGGCGCGGGTGAGTTCCGAGGCTGCGGCGTCCGGCTCCGGGCGGGGCGGCAGGGCGATAGGCGGCTTCGTGCCCGGCTTCACCCATTTGCCGCGCCCCTGGCTCTGCCCCTGGCGGCGCTCGGCGAAGAACCGGTCCAGCAGGTCCTGGCGGTACTCGCTGGCCAGCGTTTTGTCAGGGATTTTGTTCGCGACCTCGATCAGGCGCTGGCGGAAAGCGGCGCGGGCCTCTGGCGTGTCGCGCTGCGTGGTACCGGCCAGCATGCCGTAAAGGGCTGCGGAAATCGGCTCGGCGGTCTCCAGGCAGGCCTGGAACGCCGCGCCACCGCCGCGCTTGATGAGACTGTCCGGATCATCCTTGGGCGGCAGGCGGAGGAGGCGCAGCGAGTGCTCGGGGGAGAGCGCGGTCAGCGCCAGCTCCACTGTCTTCAGCGCCGCGCGCTGGCCGGCGGCATCGCCGTCAAAGCAGATGACCGGCTCCGGCGAGAGCCGCCAGATTTCCTCCAGATGCTCCTCCGTCAACGCCGTGCCGAGCGGCGCCACCGCCCCGGCAAAACCCGCCTGGGAGAGGGCGATGACATCCATATAACCTTCAACGACAATTAGCTTCGCGCCCTTGCGCACCGCGTCGCGGGCGAGGTTCAGCCCGTAGAGCGAGCGCCGCTTGGAGAACACGGCGGTCTCCGGGCCATTCACGTATTTCGGCTGGCCATCGCCCATGATGCGCCCACCGAAGCTGATCAGCGCGCCGCGCCGGTCGCGGATAGGGAACATGACGCGGGCGAAGAACATGTCCACCGTGCCGCGCTCGCCTTGCTTCATCAGCCCAGCCTCGATGAGCTGGTCCGGCTTGATCCCCTGCCCGCGCAAAGCCCCGGCAAGCTGCCCCCGCCCCTCGCCCGACCAGCCAAGGCCGAATTTGCGGATGGTGGTGTCAGACAGGCCGCGCCCGCGCAGATACTCCAGGGCCTTCTTGCCCTCAGGCGCGAACAACCATTCCTGATATTGCCGCGCCGCCGCCTCCAGCACCTCGGTCAGCCCGGCGCGGTGCTGCTCCGCCTGCGCGGCCTGGGGCGTTGGCTTGGGCACCTCCATGCCCGCCTGGCGCGCCAGCTCCTCCACCGCCTCCATGAAGCTCGCCCCAGTGGTTTTCATCACAAAGGTGATGACGTCCCCGTGCTCGCCGCAACCAAAGCAGTGGTAATGGTCGTCATATACATAGAAAGACGGGGATTTCTCCCCGTGGAACGGGCAGCAGCCCTTACGCTCCCGGCCGGAGCGCGTGAGTTTTACCGTGCGCCCTATCACCCCCGCTATGGGGGTGCGGGCGCGCAGTTCATCGAGAAAATTGGCCGGGAGCGCCATGAATCAGCCGGCGAGGGCGGCCTTCACCGCAGCGGAGGCCACGCCCATGTCCAGCGCCGCGCCATGCTTGGCCTTCAGCGCGCCGACGACCTTGCCCATATCCTTGGGGCTGGCGGCACCGGTGGCCTCAATGGCCTCCTTGATCGCGGCGGCCAGCGCCTCGCCTTCCAGCGTCTGCGGCAGGAATTCGGAGATCACGGCGATCTCCGCCTCTTCCTTGGCGGCCAGCTCCTCGCGCCCGCCCTGGCGGTACAGCACCACGGAATCCCGGCGGGATTTGATCATGGAGCGCAGCATGGCCAGAATCTCGTCATCCGGGATGGCGGTGATGCCCTTGGGCCGGGCCGCGATGTCCGTGTCCTTCAGCTTGGCCTGGATCATGCGCAGCGTCGACGTGCGCTCCGCATTCCGCGCCAGCATGGAAGTCTTCACGGCGGCGGTGATATCTTCACGTAAACTCATAATCTACTCCTAACCGGAAAAATTTTCCGGACCATTATACTACCGTTGAGGCCGGAGCAAAATTCCAGTAAAGGAACGCCATGCAAATCTCCATCGACGAAATCCTGCGCCGCCTTGGCGGCAACGAGGCAGCCGCGACCTTGACCGGCGTCTCCCCCGAAGCCGTGCGCAAGTGGCGCAGCAGCAACGCCATCCCGCCCCGCCACTGGCCCGCCATTATGGCAGCAACAGGGCTGACGATGGAAGAGCTGACCAAGCCCGCCGATTCCGGCGAGGTGCCGCCCGGCGCCACCGCGGCGCTGGTGCTGGCCGATGGCAGCGTGTTCTGGGGCCGTGGCTTCGGCGCACATGGGGTCAGCCAACCCTCCGAACTGTGCTTCAATACCGGGCTGACCGGGTATCAGGAGACACTGACCGATCCGTCTTACGCCGGGCAGATCATCACCTTCACCTTCCCGCATATCGGCAATGTGGGCACGAATGCCGAGGACATGGAAGCCGCACGGATCTTCGCGCGCGGGCTGGTGGTGAAGGAGGATGCGACCGCGCCCTCCAACTACCGCTCCACCGATGACCTCCGCGATTGGCTGAAGAAAATGGGCATCCCCGGTATCGCCGGCGTGGATACCCGCGCGCTGACGCTGCGCATCCGCGACCTCGGGGCACCGAACGCCGTGCTGGCCTACCCGGAGGACGGCAAGTTCGACCTCGCGGCCCTGGCGGCAATGGCGGCGAAGTGGAGCGGGCTGGAAGGGCTGGACCTCGCGAAGGAGGTCTCCTGCACCCAGAGCTACGAATGGACCGGCGGCACCTGGAGCTGGGAGCACGGCTTTGCCGCGCCGGAAGCCGTGAGGACCGTGGTGGCGGTGGATTTCGGCGCCAAGCGCAACATCCTGCGCTCGCTGGCCTCCGCCGGCTGCAAGGTGATCGTGGTGCCCGCGCAGACCTCCACCGAGGACATACTGCGGCACAAGCCCGACGGCGTGTTCCTCTCCAACGGCCCTGGCGACCCGGCGGCAACGGCGGCGTATGCCGTGCCCGCCATCCAGGGCGTGATGGCGGCTGGCGTGCCGATTTTCGGCATCTGCCTTGGCCACCAGCTGCTGGCCACGGCGCTGGGCGGCAAGACCTACAAGCTGGAGCGCGGCCATCGCGGCGCCAACCAGCCAGTGAAGGACCTGACCACGGGCCGGGTGGAGATCACCTCGCAGAACCATGGTTTCGCCGTGGACGAGAAGAGCCTGCCGGAAGGCGTGGACGTGACGCATGTGTCGCTGTTCGACGGCTCGAACGAAGGCATCGCCTGCAAGGCCAAGCGTGTGTTCTCCGTGCAATACCACCCCGAGGCGTCACCCGGGCCAAGCGACAGCGCGTATCTGTTCACGCGCTTTGTCGAGATGCTCAGCAACTAATTAACGGGGGTCCGGGGCCAAGCGCTCCGGCGGGTGCGGGGCTTGGCTCCGCGACTTAAAGGAATTCAAAAAATGCCCAAACGCACAGACATCAAGAGCATCATGATTATCGGCGCCGGGCCGATCGTCATCGGCCAGGCCTGCGAGTTCGACTATTCCGGGGCCCAGGCCTGCAAGGCGCTGCGCGAGGAGGGCTACCGCGTCATTCTCGTCAACTCCAACCCGGCGACGATCATGACCGACCCTTCGCTGGCGGACGCTACCTATATCGAGCCTATCACCCCGGAGATGGTTGAGAAGATCATCATCAAGGAGAAGCCGGATGCGCTGCTACCCACCATGGGTGGCCAGACGGCGCTGAACACGGCGATGACGCTGGCCAAGTCCGGCGTGCTGGACCGTCTGGGTGTGGAACTGATCGGCGCCAAGGCGGACGTGATCGACCGCGCCGAGGACCGGCTGAAATTCCGCGACGCGATGGCTGAGATCGGCATTGCCGGGCCGAAATCCGCGATCGCGCATAATAAGGAAGAAGCCGCGGCGGCGCTGGAGCTGGTGGGCCTGCCCGCCGTTATTCGTCCCTCCTTCACCCTTGGCGGCACTGGCGGCGGCATTGCCTATAACCGCGAGGAATTCTTCGCCATCTGCGCCTCCGGTATCGACGCCTCCCCCACCGACGAGGTGCTGGTGGAAGAGTCCGTGCTCGGCTGGAAAGAGTATGAGATGGAGGTGGTGCGCGACTCCGCCGATAACTGCATCATCGTTTGCTCCATCGAGAACATCGACCCGATGGGCGTGCATACGGGTGACTCCGTCACCGTCGCCCCGGCACTGACGCTCACGGACAAGGAATTCCAGATCCTGCGCGATGCCTCCATCGCGTGCCTGCGCCGCATCGGTGTGGATACGGGCGGCTCCAACGTGCAGTTCGGCATCAACCCGGTGGATGGCCGCATGGTCGTCATCGAGATGAACCCGCGCGTCTCGCGCTCCTCCGCCCTGGCCTCCAAGGCCACCGGCTTCCCCATCGCCAAGATCGCGGCCAAGCTCGCCGTGGGTTACACGCTGGACGAACTGCAGAACGACATCACCAAGGCGACCCCGGCCAGCTTCGAACCGGTGATCGACTATGTGGTCATCAAGATCCCCCGCTTCACCTTCGAGAAATTCCCCGGCACCCCGGCGCTGCTCTCCACCTCCATGAAGTCAGTCGGCGAGGCGATGGCCATTGGCCGCAACTTCGCCGAGGCCCTGCAAAAGGGCCTGCGCTCGCTGGAGACCGGCCTCTCCGGGCTGGACGAGATCGCCGCCCCCGGCGATGGCACCCACGACGCTTTCCGCGCCGCCCTCTCCACCCCGCGCCCGGACCGTCTGCTGATCGCCGCCCAGGCCCTGCGCGCCGGGCTGTCCGTTGAGGAAATCCACGCCGCCTGCAAGTTTGACCCGTGGTATCTGGAGCAGATGCAGATGATCATCGCGGCGGAAAACGAGGTAAAGGCCCACGGCCTGCCGCGCGACGCATTCTCCTTCCGCCGCCTGAAGGCGCTGGGCTTCGCCGACAAGCGCCTGGCCGAACTGACGGGCCAGAAGGAAACCGCGATCACCGCCGCGCGCCTCAAGCTTGACGTAACCCCGGTTTACAAGCGCATCGACACCTGCGCTGGTGAGTTCGCCTCCGCCACCTCTTATATGTACGGCACGTATGAGGGCTCCTACGGCGCGCCGGTCTGCGAGGCCGACCCGTCCGACAAGCAGAAGATTGTCATTCTCGGCGGCGGGCCAAACCGTATCGGCCAGGGCATCGAGTTTGACTATTGCTGCGTTCACGCCGCCTACGCGCTGCGCGAGGCCGGGTACGAGACCATTATGGTCAACTGCAACCCGGAAACTGTCTCCACCGATTACGACACCTCCGACCGGCTGTATTTCGAGCCGCTCTTTGCCGAGGACGTGCTCTCTTTGCTCCACAAGGAACAGGAAAAAGGCACGCTTCTGGGTTGCATCGTGCAATATGGCGGACAGACCCCGCTGAAGCTGTCCCAGGCTTTGGAGAGCGCCGGCATCCCCGTCCTCGGCACCACGGCTGACGCGATTGACGTGGCGGAGGACCGCGAACGTTTCCAGGAGCTGCTGAAAAAGCTCGGGTTGCGCCAGCCGGAAAATGGTATCGCACGCTCCACCGAGCAGGCCGAGGCCATTGCCGAGCGCATCGGTTACCCGGTCATCATCCGCCCGTCTTACGTGCTGGGCGGGCGGGCGATGGAGATTGTGTACGACCGCGCCGGGCTGGCGCGCTACATGCGCGAGGCCGTGCGCGTCTCCGGCGAGAATCCGGTGCTGATCGACCGCTACCTCAATGAGGCGAGCGAAGTAGACGTGGATTGCATCTGCGACGGCGAAACCGTGTATGTCGCCGGGGTCATGGAGCACATTGAGGAAGCCGGCATCCATTCCGGTGACTCCGCCTGCGCCATCCCGCCGTACTCTCTCTCTCCCGCCATTGTGGCGGAGCTGCGGGCGGAGACCGTGGCCATGGCGAAGGCGCTGGGCGTGGTCGGGCTGATGAACGTGCAATACGCCATCCAGAACGACAGCATCTATGTGCTGGAAGTGAACCCGCGCGCTTCGCGGACCGTGCCCTTCGTCGCCAAGGCAACCGGCGTGCCGGTGGCCAAGATCGGCGCGCTGGTGATGGCCGGCGCCAAACTCGCCACCTTCAACCTGGACGATTCCGTCTCCACCCGCCATGTGGCGGTGAAGGAGGCGGTGTTCCCCTTCGCCCGCTTCCCCAATGTGGACACGCTGCTGGGGCCGGAGATGAAATCCACCGGCGAGGTGATGGGGCTGGACACCAACTTCGCCCGCGCCTTCGCCAAGGCGCAGCTCGGCGCCGGAGTGGTACTGCCGCTGAAGGGCACCGCCTTCCTCTCCGTAAAGGAGAGCGACAAGGCGGCCATCGTGCCTGTGGCGCGGCGGCTCTCTGAGCTGGGCTTCACCATCATGGCCACCGGCGGCACCGCCAAGTGCATCGCCGAGGCCGGGGTTCCGGTGAAGCGGGTGAACAAGGTGCTGGAAGGCCGCCCGCATTGCGTGGACGCCATCCGCTCCGGCGAGATCCAGCTCGTCATCAACACTGCTCATGGCGCGCAATCGGTGACGGACAGTTTCGACATTCGCCGCTCGGCGCTGACGCATGGTGTCCCGAATTTCACCACTATTGCCGCGGCGCGGGCCACGGCGCACGCCATTGCGGCCCTGATCGCCGGCACTCTTGAAGTTGCGCCGCTTCAGTCGTACTTTTCACAATCTTTCTAATACTCAAAGCCACCGCCGGTCCTCCGGCGGTGGCTTACTATCCACCCTAACCCCATCGGGGCCATGTGCTCTGAGGAGATGAAGTGCAAAAATTCCCTATGACTGCGGCGGGCCTTGCGGCGCTTGAAGATGAATTGCGGCACCTTAAAGGGAGTGAGCGCCCGGCCATTATCCGCGCCATTGCGGAGGCGCGCAGCCACGGCGACCTTTCGGAAAATGCCGAATATCATGCCGCGCGCGAGCGCCAGTCGTTTGTCGAAGGCCGCATAGCCGAGTTGGAGGAGATCACCTCCGCCGCTGAAGTCATCGACCCCGCCTCCCTCTCCGGGGACACGGTGAAGTTTGGCGCCACCATCCTGCTCATCGACGAAGATACCGAGACTGAGGTTTGCTACCAGATCGTCGGCATGCATGAGGCAGACGTCAAGCAGGCCCGCCTCTCCATTACCTCGCCTCTGGCCAAGGCGCTCATCGCCAAGCGCGTGGGCGACACCGTGGCCGTGCCCGCCCCGGGCGGCGACCGCTCCTACGAAATCCTCAAAATCACCTATATCTGAGATGATCACCTTCGAGGACATCCAATCCGCTGCAAGGCGGATTGAGGGCTCTGTGCTGCGCTCGCCCTTTCTGCGCTCGGACGGGATTTCCCGCCTCACCGGGGCGGATGTGTACATCAAATACGACCACCTCCAGGCCACCGGCGCGTTCAAGGAGCGCGGGGCAGCCAACCGCATCGCGCTGCTGACGCCGGAGGAGCGCAAGGGCGGCGTGGTGGCGATGTCCGCCGGCAATCACGCCCAGGCGGTGGCGCGGCATGCGGCCCTCGCGGGCATCAAGGCCACCATCGTCATGCCCCGGCACACGCCCGCCACGAAAGTGACGCGCACGGCTTCCTGGGGTGCCAATGTGGTGCTGCACGGCGAGACGCTGGCAGAAGCCGCCGCCGAGGCGCACCGGCTGGAAGCGGAAGAGGGGCTGTTCTTCATCCATCCCTATGACGACCCCGCCGTGATGGCCGGCCAGGGCACCATGGCACTGGAAATGTTTCAGGATGTGCCGGATCTGGACGCGCTGGTCGTCGCCACTGGCGGCGGCGGATTGATCTCGGGCAGCGCCATTGTAGCCCAGGCCATGTGCCCAAGCTGCCAGATTTATGGTACCGAGGTCGAGAATTACGCCGCCTTCGCCCAGACGCTGGCGGGTGAGCCGATTCATGTCGGCGGACCGACCGTGGCCGAGGGCATTGCCGTGCGCGATATCGGCCAGCGCCCGCTGGAAGTGCTGAAGACGCTGCACGTGCCGGTGCTGGTGGTGAGCGAGCATGCCATTGAGCGCGCCATTGCCACGCTGGTGGAAAACGCCAAGCAAGTGGCCGAGGGCGCCGGTGCGGCCGGGCTGGCTGCCGTGCAGAGCTTCCCTGAGTTGTTCAAGGGCAAGAAGGTCGGCATCTCCATCTGCGGTGCGAATATCGATCCGCGCATTCTGGCCAATACGCTGATGCGCAACCTGCTGCGCGACGGCCGCCTGCTGCGCGTGGTGCTGGAAATGCCGGACCGTCCTGGCATGCTGGCTGAAGTCGCCACACGCATTGGCGCTTTGGGCGGCAATATCATTGAGGTCGCGCATCACCGCCTGTTCTCCAGCCCCTCCGTGCAGGATGCTCAGCTGGAGATCATGATCGAAGCCCGCGACGCCGCACATGGCGCCGCCATTGAGGCCTCGCTGGCGGAAGTATT
>JAQUAC010000370.1 GCA_028687415.1 Acidocella sp.
CCTTCCGCGATGCGGCGGGGCGGCTGAACCAGCGCATTGCTAAGCTGGCCGATGAGGTGCAGCTCGTCGTCTCCGGCTATCCGCTGCGGGTGAAATGACCCCGCCCGATTTTTCCGACACGCATACACTCCAAGGATGACCATGGCTGAACCGCTTTTCCCCGCTGCGTCCCTCGTCACGCTGCGCGCCCGTTTGAACGCTCTGCCCGGCCCGGATGAGGCCGCCGCCGGGGCCGCCCGTACTCGCCAGGGGAACCTGACCAAACCGCCCGGGTCTCTTGGCCGGCTGGAGGACCTGGCCATCTTCATGGCTGGATGGCAAGGCAAGGAACGGCCGCGCATCGACAAGGCGCAGGCGGTGGTGTTCGCCGGGAACCATGGCGTGTGCGCCCAGGGGGTGAACCCCTACCCACAGGAGGTTACTGTGCAAATGGTCGCCAATTTCCGTGCGGGCGGCGCTGCTGTGAACCAGCTTTGCCGAGCCAGCGGGGCCGAGCTTTCGGTGGTGGAGCTGGAGCTGGATCGCCCGACCGGGGATTTCACCCAGGGGCTGGCGATGAGCGAGGCGGAACTGCTGGAGGCCATGATGCGCGGGGCTGAAGCCCTGGACCCGGCGGCGGATGTACTGCTGCTGGGGGAAATGGGTATTGGCAACTCCACTGTGGCGGCGGCTTTGGCCCATGCGACGTTCGGCGGCAGCGCGGCTGATTGGGTGGGGCCGGGCACGGGTTCCGATGATGCGGGCATCCGGCGCAAAATCAGCGCGATAGAGGCCGGGGCGCAACGCCATGCTGGGCTGTTGGACGATCCATTCACTACGCTGATGGCCTTTGGCGGGCGCGAGCAGGCGGCAATCTGCGGCGCGGTGCTGGCGGCGCGGGCGTTGCGCATTCCGGTGCTGCTGGATGGCTATATCTGCACGGCGGCGGCGGCGGTGCTGGCGCGGCTGGAGGGGGATGCGCTGGCGCATTGCATTGTCAGCCATGCCAGCGCCGAGCCGGGGCAGCGCCGCCTGCTGGTGCATCTGGGCAAGCAGGCCGTGCTTGATATGGGCATGCGCCTGGGCGAGGGCTCGGGGGCGGCGGTGGCGCTGGGCGTACTGCGCGCGGCGCTGGAGGCGCATAATGGCATGGCCACCTTCGCCGAGGCTGGTGTCTCCGGCGTATGACGGAAGCCGCCCCCTCCTGGCTGGCGGCACGGCTGGATGAGGCCCGGCTGGCGTTGATGCTGCTCACCCGCCTGCCGGTGGGGCAAATGCGGGGGCAAGTGGAGCTGGGCGATGCCGTCTGGGCTTATCCGTTGGCCGGGGCGCTTACGGGCGGGCTTGCGGGCGCGGTGTTCGACCTAGCCAGCCATATGGGGCTGCACGCCTTGCCGGCGGCGCTGCTGACATTGGCCGCCGCGGCGCTGCTTACAGGCGCGATGCATGAGGATGGTCTGGCCGATGTGGCCGATGGGTTTGGCGGCGGCGGCACGCGCGCGCGCAAGCTGGAGATCATGCGTGACAGCCGGATTGGCGCTTATGGCGTGGTGGCGCTGGTCCTGATGCTTGGGCTGCGCGGGGCGTTTATCGCCGAATTGCCGGCGGTGGGGATGATCGCGCATTTGGCGGGGGTGGGGGCGATGAGCCGCGCCGCACTGCCGGTGCTGATGCTGGCCCTGCCACCGGCGCGCGCGGAAGGGCTGGGGCAGAGCGCTGGGGCGCGGGTGGCGCCGCGGCGGGTGCTGGCGGGGCTGGGGCTGGCGGCGATCATAGGCTGCGCCACACTTTCCGGTTTTGCCGCCGTCGCGCTGGTCATGGGCGTCGCCGTGGTCGCGATGGGTTGGCTGGCGCGGCGGCAGATCGGCGGTTTTACCGGCGATGTTCTGGGGGGCGCGCAGATCGTCGCCGAGACGGCGGGGCTTGGTCTGCTGTCCTGCTGGTTCTGATGGCGCTGTAACCCGCCAGCATGGCGGGTTTGGCTAGGGCGGCATCTACCGTGGCCTCCTCACTCGTGCGCTGCTGGCTATGGCCAGCCAGAAGCGGCAGAGATTATCACGCTGCCATATGGGGAGAATCTAATCTGGTTCGCGTACACCGAATCCGGAGCACGTTTGTGCACCGTCATCGCAACCTCTCTGTTCAAGGTGTTGCGATGACCGGTTATCCGCCTTGCACGCTATGGTCCGAGTGATGCACCAGCGTGCCCCGCGCGCTTTACCAGCTATTGCCGGAATCGAACTGGCTGTCGTCGCTCACGGAGCCGCTGTTCCAGTCCGGGGAACCGGTCAAGCCGTCATCGCGTTCTGGCGTGGGAGTGGCGGCGGAAGCCGGATCTATCATGCCAGTGCCGCGCGGGTGGTCCATCAGGCCGTCAATGATCCGTTCACCGGCAGCGAAGCCCGCACCGGCAGCTAGGCCGGACAGAATCGAGCTGCCCATGCCTCCTGGCGCCGCGCCATAGGATGGCCCGCCGCCGAAAGGCCCCCCTGGCGGTGGGCCGCCGACGCCGCCGCCAAAGTCGTTCCGGTAATATGGGCCGGGCATTGAGCGCCGGGCGCGGGAGAACAGGCG
>JAQUAC010000064.1 GCA_028687415.1 Acidocella sp.
CAATGCTGACGAGGCCGATAAGTTCGTCTTTGTCGAGAATGGGAAGATGGCGGAAATGTCCATCCGTCATCCACTCCATTGCCTCGGCCACGGTGGTATCCGGCGTGCCGACGGTGAGTTTGGTCGACATCAGATCAGAAGCTGTCATTTCCAGCGTCTTTTCGGCCCGTTCGGCGAGGCTGCGGACAATGTCACGCTCGCTTACAATGCCCGCGAGCTTATGGTTGTGGGTGACGAGCACCGCTCCGATGCATTTTACCGCAAGCAGGGCGATGACGCCGTTGATGCTGGTCTCCGGTGTGACCGAAACAAATCCGGGCGCCTTGCCCTTTAGAATGGCAGCTAATCTCATGACTTAATTCTCCCGTATTTCTCAAGAGTATGGTGAGATTGCCTGTGGCATGCAAATTATATTTCGGCATGGTGCTGGACAACCGGGCGTGCGCTACGGCGGGCGGAACCGGATATGCGGGGAGCGGCGCCTGACATCAGCTGTGTTTCCACCAACATTGAAAAAATACCGCCAGATTCAAGAAGTTCCTGAAATCCGCCGCGCTCGGCGATGCGCCCGTCAGCGAAGACAAGCACTTCATCGGCATCGCGAATGGTGGAGAGGCGGTGGGCGATGATGAAACTCGTGCGTCCGCGCATCAGCGCGCGCAATGCCCGTGTTATGTGCGCTTCCGTCGCGGCGTCCAGCGCGCTTGTCGCCTCGTCCAGAATCAGGATTGGCGGGTTCTTCAAAATCGCGCGCGCGATGGCCAGGCGTTGGCGCTGGCCGCCGGAGAGGTTGACGCCGCGCTCGCCGATCACCGTCTCGAAGCCGCTTGGCTGAGCCTCGATGAACTCCAATGCCTCGGCCATGTGGCAGGCGTGGCGCAGTTCAGCTTCCGTTGCGTCCGGCTTGCCGATGAGCAGGTTCGCGCGGATTGAGCGGTTGAATAGCATGGAGTCCTGGAACACCACGCCGATGGCGCCGCGCAATGAGTCAAGGCTGACGGCGCGGATGTCCTGGCCGTCGATGAGGATGCGGCCCTCGGCCGGGTCCCAGTAGCGTTGCAGCAGAGCCATGGTGCTGGATTTGCCGGCGCCGGTGGCGCCGACCAGGGCAGTGATGCTGCCTGGGCGCGCGGTGAAGGACAGGTTGCGTACGGTGGGAATGCCGGGGGCATAATCGAAGCTGACATGCTCGAAGCGCACCTCGCCTTGCGTGACGCGTAAAGCAGGGGCGGAGGCTGACTCCGAGAGTGTGCTCTGGAAGTCGAGTATAGTGAAGAAGTCGATCAGCGTGGGCATTTGCAGGAAGAGCCGGGAGATGAAGCCCATGGCGCCGGTGAGCCGCCCGATGAGCAGCGTGGCGAAGCCCATGAAGGAGACGATGGCGCCGATGCTGGCGGCGCCGCGCAGATGCAGGATGGTGCCGAGCAGGAAGATGGCGATAACGGTGATGGTGCTGGCCGCCGAGGTGACGACGCTGAGCACGGCCCACCAGTTGAGCACGGGGAATTGCTTGGCGAGCACCAGATCGCCGGTTTCACGGAACTTCCGCGCCTCGGCGCCCAGCCGGGTGAAGGCCTGCACCACCAGCACGTTGGCCAGTGTGTCCTGCGCCGTGCCGGCCAGGGTGGAGTGGTAGCCCTCCACTTGGCGCTGCGCGGCCTCGGTATGTGTGATGACAAGAACGGTGAGGGCGCAGAAGATCGCCACCAGCCCGATGAGCGCGATGGCGAGCTGCCAGTTGAGGATAATGGTGAGGGGCAGTAGCACCGAGATGGCGAGCAGTGTGGCCAGATGCTCGCGGAAGAAGGAAAGCCACATCCAGAACAGCGCATCTGCCCCGGTGAGCATCATTTTCATCAGTTGGCCGGATTGGCGGTCGTGGTGGAAGGCAGGGGGAAGGGACAGCACATGGCGGAAGAAGCGCGCCATGGCGGTTATGCGGTTGCGGTGGGCGAGGCGCTCGGCCTGTACCGCCAGCAGGATGTTGGCACCGATGCCCGCGAGGCCGATGCAGGTCCAGATGGCAAGCAGCATGGCGGTGCCGTGGATGACGGCATGGCGCGTCATCCTGTCTGACTGCGTGAGCAGGTTAATGAGGCGCCCGAATAGCACGGGCTCGGCGAACTGGAAGCCCATGACGATAAGGTTGGCGGCAACGAGGCCGATGACGATGGCTCGGTCCTGGCGTAATAGGCCGAGGACGCGGGTGTAGATAGTCAAAAACCTCATCCGCACAAACTCCACCGCATAAAGTCTAAATAAGGGCGGGTAGGGAGGTTGTAGGGCTGGAATTAGGGCAAGAGCGTGGCGATCACCCGGCGAGCGGACCGTACAGCGCGGGGCGGCGGTCGGCGAGCAGCGGGTCCGCCTTGCGCACGGCTGCCTGATGGGCGGGGTCGACAGTGGCGTAGAGCATTTCCTCGCCGCACCCAGCCAGGGCCAGAATTGCGCCGTCCGGCCCACAAAGGCTGGAGAGGCCGATGTAAGAGAGCTCGCCCTCCTGCCCGGAATGGTTGGCGTAGGCGGTGTAGACTTGGTTCTCATAGGCGCGGGCGGGCAGTACGTAGCGCGCCACCTGCTCATAGGGCTCCATCTGCGCCGTGGGGATGAGGATAAGGTCCGCCCCGGCGAGCGCCAGGCGCCGCGCGGGCTCGGGAAACTCGATATCGTAGCAGATAAGCAGGCCGATCTTCAGACCGTTAAGCTCAGCCACCGGGAATTCCGTGCCCACGGCCTTGAACATGGCGCGGTCGAGATCGCCGAAAAGATGCGTCTTGCGGTAGTTGAGCAGGATTTCGCCGTTCGGGCCGATGAGCACGGCGGAATTGGCCACGTCATCGCCAACCTTCTCTGGGTAGCCAAAGACCAGGGCAATGTTGTGTCGCCGGGCGGCCTCCCGCGCCGGGGCCAGACCCGCGGCGGTGACAGCGAATTTATGTGCGGCCTCCGGGCCGATATTATAACCAGAGAGGTACATCTCCGGCAGGATCAGCAGCTCCGCCCCCTGGGCCTTGGCCTCGGCGGCCTTCTCGGCGAGAAGCGAGAAGCCGGAAGCGGGATCGTTGATGTGGCCGGGGCCTTGGTAGAGCGCGATTTTCATGCGCGGGAGCCTAACCTTTTTCCGGCCTTGTTGAAAAGCGTTGGAAAAACCGCTAAACCCCGCGCGCCGGCACCCCTGGAGGCCGGCTTTTGTTGTTTTTAAGGAGCCTAACATGACCAATTTCGAAGCGATCGAAGCTGAGTCGCGTTCGCGTGCCGGCAAGGGGGTGGCGCGGGCGACGAGGCGTGCAGGTAAAGTGCCTGCCGTGATTTATGGTGCCAAGCAGGAGCCGACGCTGATCGCGCTGGATCCGCGCGTGGTGCAGAAGGAGCTGAAGCGCGGTGGCTGGCGTTCGCGCCTCTACCAGATTCAGGTGGGCACGGAAATGACGCGCGCCCTGATGCGTGACGTGCAGTTCCACCCGGTGACCGACCAGCCCGAGCATGTGGACTTCCAGCGCCTCGCCGCTGGTGAGCGCGTGCGCGTGGCCGTGGCCGTGGTGTTCTTGAACGAAGCCACCTGCCCCGGCATCAAGCGCGGCGGCGTGCTCAACGTCGTGCGTCATAAGGTCGATGTCGAATGCGACCCGGATCATATTCCGGAGAAGCTTGAGGCCGATCTCGCCACGCTGGAGATCAACGACAACATTCGTTGGCACAATCTGCAGGGCGTGGGCGATGCCCGTCCGGTGATCATCGACCGCGATTTTGTCATCGCGACCGTGGCCCCGCCGACCGTCTCCGCCGAGCAGCTGGCCGCTGAGGCTGCCGCTGCTGCCGCCGCGACCGCCGCCAAGGGTGCGAAGGGCAAGGCTGGCGCCAAGGCGCCGGCTGCTGCTGCCGCCGCGCCCGCGAAGAAGAAGTAATTTCTTCCCCGTCGCGCCATGCTCCTTTGGGTTGGCCTTGGAAACCCGGAACCGGGTATGGCGCGGCAACGCCACAATATTGGCTTTATGGCCGTGGATACGATCGCGCTCCGCCACGGGTTTACCCCGTGGCGGCCGCGTTTTAAGGGGCATTGCGCCGAGGGGCGCGTGGGCACGCAGAAAATCCTGCTGCTCAAGCCCATGACCTATATGAATCTCTCAGGTGAATCGGTGCAGGAAGCCGCGGCTTTTTATAAGGTCGAGCCTGCCGACATCACCGTGTTTCATGATGAGCTTGACCTCGCGCCCGGAAAGATCCGGGTGAAGAAGGGGGGCGGTAATGCCGGGCATAATGGCCTGCGCAGCATGGACAAGCATTTGGGCACGCCGGATTATTGGCGAATCCGCCTTGGCATTGGCCATCCGGGCGATAAGGCCCGCGTGACGGGCTATGTGCTGGGGGATTTCTCCAAGGCCGATAAGGATTGGCTGCTGCCGTGCCTGGACGCGGTGGCGGATAACGCGGATTTGCTGGCGGGCGGCAAACCGGAAGATTTCATGACGCGCATTGCGCGGGCAACAGGGGAACAGAAGAATGGGCTTTAATTGCGGCATTGTCGGGCTGCCGAACGTCGGAAAATCCACCCTGTTCAACGCGCTCACCGCCACCGTGGCGGCGCAGGCGGCGAATTACCCGTTCTGCACCATTGAGCCGAATGTGGGCCGCGTGGCGGTGCCGGATAAGCGTATGGAAAAACTGGCGGAAATCGGCAAATCCATCAAGGTCGTGCCGACCAGCCTGGAATTTGTGGACATTGCCGGGCTGGTACGCGGTGCCAGCAAGGGCGAGGGGCTGGGTAACCAGTTCCTGGCGAATATCCGTGAGGTGGACGCCATCGTGCATGTGCTGCGCTGCTTCGAGGATGACGACGTGACGCATGTTGAGGGCAGCGTTGACCCGATCCGCGATGCGGAGACGGTGGAGACCGAGCTGATGCTCTCGGACCTCGACAGCCTGACCAAGCGCCTGCCGGCTTTGCAGAAGCGTGCCAAGAACGACAAGCAGGCTGCGGCCGAGGCGGCGCTGATCGAGCCGATTGTCGCCGCCCTCGAGGCGGGCCGCCCCGCCCGCACCGCCATCCCCAAGGGCGAGGAGGAGGCGGTGAAGCGCCTCAACCTGCTGACCTCGAAGCCGGTGCTGTATGTGTGCAATGTGGAGGAAGCCTCCGCTGCCACCGGCAATGCGCAATCCGCCCGCGTGGCCGAGATGGCTGCCGCCCAGGGAGCCAAGCACGTTATCATCTCAGCCGCCATTGAGGCTGAGGTGAGCCAGTTGCCGGAAGAGGACCGTGCCGGGTTCCTGGCTGATCTGGGACTTGAGGATAGCGGGCTGGACCGCATTATTCGTGCTGGCTATGCGCTGCTCGGGCTGATCACTTATTTCACCGTCGGGCCGAAGGAAACGCGGGCCTGGACGATCATAAAAGGCACCAAGGCGCCGGGCGCTGCGGGCGTTATTCATGGTGATTTCGAGCGCGGGTTCATCGCGGCGGAGACCATCGCCTTTGAGGATTACGCCGCCTACAAGGGCGAGGCCGGGGCGCGTGAAGCTGGTAAGCTGCGGGTTGAAGGTAAGGAATATGTGGTGAAGGACGGCGATGTGCTGCTCTTCCGCTTCAACGTGTAAGTGGGCTAGGGGCAGGGCATGGTCTTGATCCGTATTATTGAAGCTGTTTTGTTCGGCGGGCGCTATCTGCTGGTGCCGATTTACCTTGCGATGATTGTGCTGCTGGGTATGCTCAGCGTCTATTTCATCGGGGAGCTGGCGCACGCCGTGCCCTCCTTGCGGGAGATGACCGAGAATGATCTCGTTGTTCTCACCCTGTCATTGGTCGACCTGTCGCTGAGCGCCAATCTTGTCGTGCTCGTCATTCTCTCGGGCTATGAGAACTTCGTCCGCCAGGTGGTGTTTACCGCGCAAGACCCGCGGCCGGAATGGATGGGGAAGATCGATTTTGCCGGGTTGAAGCTGAAGCTGCTCGGCTCCATGACCGTGATCGGCGCCGTGCATCTGCTGCGCAGCTTTCTGGAGATTGGCCAGGAGGCTGACCGGGACTTGTTCTGGCAGATTGTGGTGGTGCTGGTGTTTGCCGTGCTGTCCGTGCTGCTGGCGGTTTGCGACAAGCTCAGCCCCGGGCACGAATAGGCTTTCTTAGAACAGCACCAGATCGTCGCGGTGGATGACTTCATCGCGGCCACGGAAGCCTAGCAGGGCTTCAAAATCCTCCGAGCGGTGCCCGGAGATTATGGCGGTGTCGCGGCTGGAATAGGCGGTGAGGCCACGGGCGATGCGGGTACCCGCGAGGGTGAACACATCCACCGGGTCGCCGCGCTCGAAACTGCCTGAGACCTCCTTGATCCCGGCGGGCAGCAGCGAGGAGCCTTTGGCCAAGGCGTGGGCAGCGCCGTCATCGATGACGATACTGCCTTGCGGGGCGAGGTGCCCGGCGATCCAGCTCTTGCGGGCGGAGCGGCCCCCAGGGGCCGGCAGGAACCAAGTGCAGCGGGCACCTTCCATGATGGCGGCGATGGGGTTCTGGCGGTGACCCAGGGCGATGGCCATGGCGACACCGGCCTGTGTGGCGATCTGTGCCGCGACCAGCTTGGTGCGCATGCCGCCGGAGGAATAGCCCGGAGGCGGTTCGCCGCCCATGGCCATGATCTCTGACGTTAAGGTTTCCACCACGGGGATGTGCGCGGCGGCGGGGTCCTTGCGTGGGTCGGCGGTGTAGAGGCCGTCAATATCAGAGAGCAGGAGCAAAATATCCGCCTGGGTCATCTCGGCCACGCGGGCGGCCAGACGGTCGTTGTCGCCGTAGCGGATTTCCGCCGTGGCGACGGAATCGTTCTCGTTGATGACGGGGATACAGCCCAGCCCCAGCAGGGTGGAGAGGGTAGCGCGGGCGTTGAGGTAACGGCGCCGGTCCTCTGTATCCTCAAGCGTGATCAGCAGCTGGGCGGCGGTGAGGTGCTTCTCCGCCAGTGTTTGCGCCCAGGCTTGCGCCAGACGGATCTGCCCGACGGCGGCGGCGGCCTGCTTTTCCTCCAGCCGCAACTTGGCGCCCGTGAGGCCAAGCTGGCGCCGCGCCAGCGAGATGGCGCCGGAGGAAACGACAATGATCTCAGTGCCTTTGGCCGCCAACCCCGCGATGTCTTCCACCACCCCGCGCAGCCATGCTTCACGTGGAGCGGCGGTTTCCGGGTCCACGATCAGCGCGCTGCCGATTTTGATGACGATGCGCTTGGCGGTGGCGAGGCTAGGGATCATTTTTTGCGGGCTTCGGTGATCACATTCTGGAGGGCACGAAGAATCTCGGGCACGCCTTGGCCGGTGATGGCGGAAATGGTCATGACCGGCGCGCCCGAGGCTTTGGCCAGTGCGGCCTTGCGCGAGGTAAGCTCGCGCGGGGTCATGGAATCCGCCTTGTTCAGCACGATGATCTCAGGCTTGTCCACAAGGCCGCCGCCATAGGCTTCCAGCTCGTGCCGGATGGTACGCCAGGCATCCACCACGTGGCCTGCGGCACCGTCGATAAGATGCAGCAGCACGGCGCAGCGCTCGACATGGCCGAGGAAGCGGTCGCCGAGGCCAGTACCTTCATGCGCGCCCTCAATGAGCCCGGGGATGTCCGCCAGCACGAACTCTTCCGACATGGACAGCCGCACAACGCCGAGCTGCGGGTGCAGCGTGGTGAAGGGGTAGGGCGCGATCTTGGGATTCGCGCCGGAGACGGCTTTCAGGAAGGTGGACTTACCGGCGTTCGGCTGGCCGATCAGCCCGGCATCCGCGATCAGCTTCAGCCGCAGCCAGACCCAGCGCTCTTCGCCCGGCCAGCCTTTATCCGACCGGCGCGGGGCGCGGTTGGTGGAGGTTTTGAAGCGGGCATTGCCGAAGCCGCCATCGCCGCCACGCAGCAGCACGATTTTCTTGCCGGGCACATCCAGGTCCGCCAGCATGGTCTCGCGGTCATCGTCGAAAATCTGGGTGCCGACGGGGACCTTGATGAGCATGGTGGGGGCGGCAGCACCGGTGCGGTCCGCGCCGGAGCCGTTGCCGCCTTTGCGCGCGCGGAAATGCTGGGAATAACGGAAGTCGATGAGGGTGTTCAGGTTTTGCACCGCCTCGAACACGACATCTCCGCCCCGGCCGCCGTCGCCACCATCAGGGCCGCCGTACTGGATGAATTTCTCGCGCCGGAACGCGGTGACGCCGTCACCGCCATCGCCGGCTTTGAGATAGATTTTTGCCTGGGCGAGGAATGTCATGTTCTGGGTCCCTCCAACAAAAAAGGCCGGCTGACGCCGGCCTTTTTATCAGAGTATATGGCCGGCTTATTCGGCGGCGAGCTTAACCGGGTTGACCGAGACATGTACCCGGTCATCCGATTTGCGCTCGAACAGCACCGTGCCGTCCGTGAGAGCGAAGATAGTGTGGTCGCGGCCGACGCCGACATTGACGCCCGGCTTAACCTTGGTGCCGCGCTGGCGGATGATGATGTTGCCGGCGATCACTGCCTGACCGCCAGATTTCTTCACGCCAAGACGCCGGCCCGCGGTATCGCGGCCGTTACGGGAAGAGCCGCCTGCTTTCTTATGTGCCATAGTTCTGCTCCTGCCTTACGCCGCGTTGATTGCGGAAACGCGCAGAACGGTCACGCACTGGCGATGGCCATTCTTACGGCGGCTGTTCTGCCGGCGGCGCTTCTTGAAAATGATGACCTTTTCCAGACGGTCCTGCGCGATGACCGTGGCGGTGACGGTGGCGCCGGTAAGAACCGGGGCGCCAAGCTTCAGGGAGCCCTCGCCGCCAACGGCAAGGACGTCAGTGAAGGTGACCGTGCTGCCGGCTTCCGCCTCGAGCTTTTCAACCTTCAGCACCGCGTCGGGCGTGACGCGGTATTGTTTGCCGCCGGTGCGGATGACTGCGAACATGGCTCAAAAATCCATCTGGTAACGTCAAAACAAAGGCGCAGCCAAGCAAGAGCCCGGCCGCGAGAGTGGCGCGTTATAGCCGGGTGGGGGGCTATGTCAATGCTGATTCGCAAGAGGCAAGGTGTGGAAAGTGAGGGAGGTAGTTGCGGGGCGTAAAACCCCCGCTTATAAGCCCCAGGCGGCGTTACCCCGGAGAGGTGCCAGAGTGGCCGATTGGGGCAGTCTCGAAAACTGTTGTGGGTGCAAGCCTACCGTGGGTTCGAATCCCACCCTCTCCGCCAACGGCACTTCCCACCCATCCCCAGAAGCAGTCAAAACCATAGGAAAATGCTGGTTTTTTCAGTTTTCTATTTCCCGCATCTTGCCATCATACCCCGGGTAAGCCCAGAAAATAACGGGTACATTCCCGGGTACCGATTTTTAAAATCCGGGTACATTGTGAGGGATGAATGCTGACGGATGCGAAGGTGCGGACCGCAAAACCTGCCGAAAAACCGTATCGACTCACCGATGCAGCAGGCTTGTTTCTATGGGTGACGCCCGCCGGGGGCAAGATCTGGCGGCTGCGGTACGAGTACCAGGGCAAGGAGAAGCTCTTGGCTCTGGGGCCATATCCGGCCCTTGGGCTGGCCGATGCCAGGCAGAAGCGAGATGAGGCCAAAGCGCAGCTGCGCGCCGGCCGCGACCCGTCACTGGAGCGTAAGCTCGCCCGCGCGGCGGGGCAGGTGGCGGCTGAGAACAGCTTCGAGGTTGTCGCCACTGCCTGGCACGCCAAACAGGCGCCCTCGTGGACCGAGCGCCACGCCGCCGATGTGCTGGATAGCTTGAAGAAGTATGCCTTTCCCACCCTTGGCCCGCTTCCCGTGGCGGAGGTCGAGACGCCGGCCATTGTGAACGTGCTCCACTCTATAGAAGAGGCTGGAGCGCCTGAGACTGCCCGGCGCGTTCGGCAGCGTATCTCGGCCGTGTTCGTTTACGCCGTGGCGCTGGGGCTGACGAAGAATGATCCAGCGCACCTGGCGCGCGGAGCATTGGCTCCCATGAAGAAGGGAAAGCAGCCTGCTATCACCGAACTGGAGCCGCTGCGGGAGATGTTGCGCGCGGCTGAGGCAATTTCCGCCCACCCGGTAACGCGCCTGGGCCTGCGCTTGCTTGCGCTGACTGCGGTA